>JBIIPV010000066.1:0-5617 GCA_044342435.1 Lacibacter sp.
TGTGGATACATAACTCACTTTATCGTTATACCCAAACTGATTCACGGCTGCCACACTGTCGCCTCCGCCTACCAGTGAAAAAGCTCCTTGCTGGGTTGCATCTGCTACCGCATCTGCAATAGCTTTCGTACCTGCCTGAAATTTTTCCATTTCAAACACCCCCATCGGGCCGTTCCAGAGAATGGTTTTGCTGTTCAAGATCACCTCGCGAAACGATGCGCGCGCCTGCTGCCCGATGTCTAGTCCCATCCAACCTGTAGGAATGGCGCCACTGTCGCAGTTATCTGTTTGTGCATCCGCAGCAAACTTATCTGCAATCACGCTATCTGAAGGCAGATGAATCTGCACTCCCTTCGCCTTTGCTTTTTCAAGAAGTTCTCCGGCAAGTTGAAGACGATCTGTTTCACACAATGAATTTCCTATTTCTTTACCCTGTGCTTTTAAAAACGTATAGGCCATTCCACCTCCAATGATGATATCTGTTGCTCTGTCGAGCAGGTTTTCAAGTATAAGTATTTTATCACTCACCTTTGCTCCGCCAATAATTGCCGTGAAAGGTTTTTGTGACTGCAACAAAACTTTTTCCGCTGCTGCCACTTCTCCTTCCATCAACAAACCAAACATTTTATTTTCAGCTGAAAAATATTGAGCAATTACGGCTGTACTTGCATGTGCACGGTGAGCGGTACCAAACGCATCGTTTACATAAACGTCACCAAGTTTTGCCAGTTTTTGCGCAAAGGCTTCGTCTCCTTTCTCTTCTTCTTTATAGAAACGAAGGTTTTCCAATAACAAAACTTCACCTGCTTTCAACGCTGCCGATTTATCAATCGCTTCCTGTCCGATGCAGTCGTTTGCAAAATCAACCTGCTTGTTAAGCAATTGCGACAAATGAGCTACGATATGTCGCAGAGAATATTTATCCTCCGGCCCTTCCTTTGGCCTGCCGAGATGGCTCATCAAAATCACACTGCCGCCATCAGCAAGAATTTTTTGAATCGTTGGAACGGCTGCACGCATCCTGGTATCATCTGTGATGCTCAAACTTGTCTTGTCAAGCGGCACATTGAAGTCGACGCGTATCAGGGCTTTTTTGCCGTCAAAATGAAATTGGGAAAACGAAGACATAAATATTTGATTAAATGTTGAACGATTAAGTTTCAATTCCTTCCTTAAAGAAGAACGGGAAGACAAATCAAATTATCTTCCCATTCATTCAATATTCATTATTATTATCAGCCAATCAGCTTCGCAAAATAATGCAGCGTACGAACGAGTTGACTCACGTAGCTCATCTCGTTATCGTACCAACTTACAGTGCGTACTAGCTGGGCATCACCTACTGTTTGCACTCTGGTTTGAGTTGCATCAAACAGAGAACCGAAAGAAGTACCAATGATGTCGGAACTCACAATTTCATCTTCTGTATAACCAAAGCTTTCATTTGAAGCGGCTTTCATTGCTGCATTCAATTCTTCAACGGTTACTTTTTTGGAGAGCATTGCAGTCAGTTCAGTCAGTGATCCTGTAAGCGTCGGTACACGTTGTGCACTGCCGTCGAGTTTTCCTTTCAGAGATGGAAGAACCAACCCGATTGCTTTTGCCGCACCTGTGCTGTTGGGAACAATATTTTGAGCAGCTGCTCTTGCCCTGCGCAAATCACCTTTTGGATGAGGCGCATCTTGAGTATTTTGATCGTTAGTATAGGCATGAACAGTTGTCATTAACCCATTGACAAGACCGAATTTTTCTTCAAGTACCTGTGCCATTGGAGCCAGACAGTTGGTGGTGCAGGAAGCACAGCTAATCACTGTTTCACTGCCATCGAGGCTATTGTGATTTACGTTGAAAACAATGGTTTTTAGTTCACCTGTTGCAGGAGCTGAGATCACCACTTTGCGTGCACCGGCTGCCAAATGTGCTTCTGCTTTTGCTTTATCGGTAAAAAATCCTGTACACTCGAGCACCACATCCACTTCGTGCTGCTTCCAGGGAATCTGAGCCGGATCTTTTTGTGCGTACACATTAATAGTTTCTCCATTCACCACAATTGCATTCTCAGCAGCAGTCACTTCTTCGTTGAAACGACCCTGTGCAGTATCATATTTCAACAGATGTGCCAATACTTTAGGAGATGTCAAATCATTGATGGCTACCACATCGATGCCTTCCATGTTGTAAATCTGACGAAATACCAGACGTCCGATACGGCCGAAACCATTGATCGCTACTTTAACTGTGCTCATGCTTTGAGAATTTTAGATGATGAATGCGAAAAAACGCTGCGAAGGTAGTTGTTGGGCGCGAAAATTGATCATTTTTTAATTCCCTTTTTTTATACAAAACCGCCCAAACAAACAGTCGATTGTATGTATTTTCTTACGATTTAAAATTACCTTGACTAACTTGCTAAAAAACTGATTGCTTGAAAACGATTCTTGTACTCGGAGCCGGAAAATCGGCGACTGTTCTGATAGAAGACCTTCAGGAAGCCTGCTTACAAAACAACTGGCATATGCTCATCGCCGACGCCAGCCTTTCACTTGCAGAAAGCAAGATTCAATCACCTTCTGTTGCCCGGGCCGTTGCCCTCAATGCACAGAATGCAATTGAACGAAGGAGTCTTATCCGCGAAAGCGATCTGGTTATTTCCCTTCTTCCCCCTGCTTTGCATATCCTCGTTGCAAAAGATTGTTTAGAGGAAGGGAAGCATTTACTGACGGCATCTTATTTGGATGAAGAAGTGAAACAGCTCTCACAACAAATCAGCGAAAAGAATTTATTGTTTTTGTATGAAATGGGGCTCGACCCCGGCATTGACCACATGAGTGCAATGCAGCTGATTGAACAAATAAAATCAGCAGGAGGAACCATCAAAAGTTTTATTTCACATTGCGGTGGGCTTATTGCCCCGGAAAGCGACAACAATCCCTGGCATTACAAAATCAGCTGGAACCCGAGAAATGTGGTATTAGCCGGGAAAGCGGGAGCCGTTTATCTCGAAGATGGAAAACAGATACAAAAAAAGTATGCCGAGATTTTCAAAAACAATTCTACAGTACAGATAGAAAATCTTCCTTCTTTATCTTGGTATCCCAATCGTGACTCTGTTAGTTATATTTCTCTATATCAGTTGGAAGAATCATCTACGTTTATACGTACAACTTTGCGCTACACCGATTTCTGTAAAGGATGGCAGCACATTGTTAATCTCGGACTTACTGATGAACTGGATGAAGAATTAATAAAACAATGCAGCACGATTAAAGACTGGTGGCAAAAAAAACTTTCACTAATAGAAAATCGCGAACTAAGCTTCTCGATGTATCTCGAACTTTATGCGAAAGAAGAAGAACATAAAACCCTAGCAGAACAATTCTCTTTTCTCGCATTTGACTCAGAAAAAGCTATTCCTAACGGAGTAAAATGCAGTGCCGATCTGTTGCAGAAAATACTAGAAGAAAAACTTGTATTGAGCAAAGACGACCATGACCTTATTGTGATGATTCACGAGTTAGTTGTTTCATATAACGGAAATGAAAAAAAAATAAAATCCTCTCTTCTGGTCAAAGGGACTGACACTTTACATACCGCGATGGCAAAAACTGTCGGACTACCTTTAAGCATTGCGGCTCAGTTGATTCTATCTGATGAGATTTCTATTCGTGGGTTGAGGGTTCCGGTCGTGAAAGAGATTTACGAGCCGGTATTGAATAAGCTGAAAGAAAAAGGGATTGTGTTTGAAGAGAAAGAAGAAGATTAACAGTTATCTGTTGGCTGTTATCGGCTTAACCGCTAAATGTCAACCGCTAACAGTTTACCCAACTCCTTTACCCCTTCTGTTGCAGTCATTTCAATAGATGTTAGGTTTTGAATCCCGTTTACAGGAGGAATTTTTCTGTCGATGATGAATTTGGAAACTGAATTAGAAACATAATTCAGCAGTCCTGCTGCAGGATAAACAACAAGGGAAGTTCCTACAACCACAAACAAGTCGGCATCCTTTGCAATCATCGCCGCTTTTTCAATCATGGGTACCGGCTCATGAAACCACACAATGTGAGGACGTAGCTGTGCGCCATCATCAGCCAGGTCACCTAACTGTATATCTTTTCTAATGTCATAAATAAGTGATTCATCCTTTTCGCTTCTCATCTTCAGAATTTCTCCATGAAGATGTAAGATATTGGAAGACCCAGCTCTTTCGTGCAGATCATCGATATTCTGAGTGATCACCGTTACATCGAAATATTTTTCAAGTCTTGCTAAGCCATAATGCGCCTCATTCGGTTCAGTAGACAAAACATTTTGTCTACGCTCATTGTAAAATGCAAGTACTAGCTCCGGATTTCTTTTCCAGGCCATGGGTGTGGCTACATCCTCAATATCATAGCCCTCCCAAAGTCCGTCACTATCGCGAAATGTTTTCAGTCCGCTTTCGGCGCTGATACCGGCACCAGACAAGACAACTAATTTTTTTCTTTGACTCATAATTTCAAAATTAACCATTGAATACTAATAATTAACTTCGTAAAGAAAAGCTACAAGCCAATCACTCGTTAAACATCAACTTATCTAATAAATAACACCCATTATGTCCAGATTCTTTTTATCTGTTTTACCCGTAACATTATTTATATCTGCAGGCATCTGTTGTGCCGGATCCGAAGTGAAGGAAAAAGACAAACCAACACAGACGGTAAAGAAAGACACTTTGCCTGCAATTGACACCAATAAAGTCATAACAATCATGGCTGCAGGAGATATGATGTTCGGTTCAAATTACCCTTCAGCTTCCTCTCTTCCTCCGAATGACGGAAAAAATCTGCTCGTACCTGCAGATTCACTGTTGAAAAATGCCGACATCACATTCGGAAATGTAGAAGGAACCTTTCTCGACAAAGGCGGCAAACCCAAAGGAAGCGGAGCAAATGTGTATTGCTTTCGTCAGCCGGTTGCGTATGCTAATTTTTACAAAGAGTATGGATTTGATTTGTTGAGTGTTGCTAACAATCATATCAATGATTTTGGGCCCGAAGGAATTTCTTCCACTGATTCAACACTCAGCAAATTAGGCATTGCATTTGCAGGAACACCTGCGCGTTCAAAGGCAATCATAGAACGCAATGGTTTAAAAATCGGATTTGCCGCTTTTGCCCCCCATTCAGGATGTCTTTCTCTTCATGACATACCGGCAGCAGTCAAACTGGTAAAAGAATTAAAAAAAGAATGTGCGATTGTTGTGGTCTCTTTTCATGCCGGAGCGGAAGGAAGAGGTGCACAACATGTTCCGAAGCGTAAAGAGATTTTCTTTGGACAGGATCGCGGCGATGTACATGCATTTGCACACGCCATGGTGGATGCCGGAGCCGATGTGGTGATCGGACATGGGCCACATGTAGCAAGAGCCCTCGAATTATATAATTCCAAGCTGATTGCTTACAGCCTTGGCAATTTCTGTACCTACGGACAATTTAGCTTGGGCGGAGTAAGCGGTTATGCGCCACTGTTAGAGTTGACGCTTGATGGTTCCGGAAAATTCAAGGAAGGAAAAATTCATTCCTTTTTACAATTAGGAGAAGGAGGACCAGTTGCTGATCAGGATAAAAATGCAGCC
>JBIIPV010000068.1:0-5607 GCA_044342435.1 Lacibacter sp.
TGTCCACATAAATATCCGGTGAAGTAATTTTTAAAAAAGTATGTTCAAGTTGCTGTCTGGATTCGAGGGAGAGCACATCAACTTGCTGCTCCACAAGAAACCGGTTAAGTTTGGGTATCTGTACCGAATCGAGACGTAAGAAAATCCCCTTATCACTCTTGCTTTTTAGAGCACTTGCATAAGATGAACTCAGTAATAGCTGATATGTTTCTTCATCACTTGTTGTATGAATAAGCAGGCCTGTGTCTTTGGGATCAAGCAATTCATCAACACTTCCTTCCGCAACAGCAACCCCTTTATCGATGATCAGCATTCTACTTGCAATCTGTTCTACCTCACTGAGTAAATGTGAGGAAACAAGAATTGTTTTCTGTTCTTCACGACTTAACTGTTTAATTAATTTCCTAACATCTGCTATTCCCTGCGGGTCAAGTCCATTCGTTGGCTCATCTAGAATCAATAGTCCTGGATCATGTATAAGTGCAACGGCTATTCCAAGACGCTGTTTCATTCCGAGCGAGTAGGTACTCACTTTGCTTTTACCCCTTTCTGCCAAACCTACTAATTCGAGGTAATGTTTGATTTGATGATCAGACAATTTAACCCCGCTCATCCGGGCAAAAAGTTGCAGATTTTCTTTTCCGGTTAAGTACA
Source organism: Lacibacter sp. (assembly GCA_044342435.1). Classification (GTDB taxonomy): domain Bacteria; phylum Bacteroidota; class Bacteroidia; order Chitinophagales; family Chitinophagaceae; genus Lacibacter. Next base: position 655 of record JBIIPV010000068.1, read on the forward strand.
GATACAAGTCGGGCCTCTCAATAATGGCGCCTACCTGTTTCATAATCCTTCTTCTATCTTTTTGAACCGAGAGTCCGAAAATTTCAACATGCCCTGAACTTGGGCGAACCAGATCCAGAATCATCCTGATAGTAGTGGATTTACCTGATCCGTTTTGGCCGAGAAAACCATACACATCCCCCTTCCTCACAGTAAAAGAAAGGTCTTTAACAGCAATGATATCCCCGTATTTTTTACTAAGGTGCTTAACCCTGATAACGTCCTCCATACCTTAACATGACAAATATTTAATTATAAAGTTGACTGCTCGTGAATATTTTAACGATTCTGTCTGTCTTTAAAAAAATAAGTATGAAGGATGGGAATGAAATGCGTCCGATGAAAACTTTACCTTTTCTTTGCATCTGTTTTAAAATACGTATTTATGGCACTAAAAGATATTCAGGTTACGGGCAATAAAGACACCCGCAGTGGTTTTGGAGACGGAATTGTGGAAGCTGCAAGAGAAAATGAAAACATAGTCGCTTTGACGGCAGATCTGGCAGGCTCCCTGAAACTGAATCAATTCATCAAAGAATTTCCCGATCGCTTTATTCAATGTGGTATTGCTGAAGCAAACATGATCGGAGTAGCTGCAGGTTTGAGTATTGGCGGAAAAATCCCATACACAACCACCTTTGCGAACTTCAGCACAGGAAGGGTATATGATCAAATTCGCCAGTCTGTGGCTTATAGTGAGAAAAATGTAAAAATATGTGCGAGTCATGCCGGACTGACTCTTGGAGAGGATGGTGCTACCCATCAGATCCTGGAAGACATCGGGCTGATGAAAATGCTTCCCGGCATGACGGTGATTGTACCGGCAGATTATAACCAGACGAAAGCTGCCACAAAAGCCATTGCAAACTACGATGGGCCGGTATATCTTCGATTCGGCCGACCCGTATGGCCAATTTTTACCAAAGAAGAAGACTTTGTCATCGGAAAGGCACAAGTTCTGAATGAAGGAGCAGATGTCAGCATTTTTGCTTGCGGGCACATGGTATGGCAGGCCATTCAGGCAGGTATTATTCTGGAAGAAAAAGGCATCAAAGCAGACATCATCAATATTCATACCATCAAACCCCTGGATACAGCTGCGATCGTGCGCTCTTTACAAAAAACACGAGCGGGCGTCAGCTGTGAAGAACACAACATCATTGGGGGGCTTGGTGATAGTATTTCACAGGTAGCAGCTCGTTATTGCCCGACACCAATTGAATATGTAGGCGTTAACGACAGTTTTGGAGAAAGCGGAAAGCCTACTGAGTTATTGAAAAAATATGGCCTCGAGCCTGCTGATATTGTAGCTGCCGCAGAAAAAGCAATCAGCAGAAAATAAAAGCATTGATTAAACCATCTAGTAAAAAACCCGTCTGAATGGCGGGTTTTTTAATTTTACAAGAAGTCATTCACAATGCCAAATCAGGACGACCAGGAACTCTTATCAAAATTCAAGGATCCCGCTACACGGGAGTCGGCTTTTACAGAGCTGATGAAAAAATACCAGGAAAAGATTTACTGGCATATCCGCAGAATGGTCGTAGATCATGAGGACACAAATGATCTGTTACAAAATGTATTTATTAAAGTATGGAAAAATTTAGATGATTTCAGGCAAGACAGTCAGTTGTATACCTGGCTTTATCGCATTGCCACAAATGAGTGCTTAAGTTTTCTGGAGCAGAAGAAAAAAAGAGCTGCGATTTCCATAGAAAGCGGAGCGGGTTTTCTTTCCGAAAAAATCAAAGCAGAGAAGAATTTTGACAATGGCAAACCCGAATGGAAATTGCAACTTGCCATTCAGGAACTGCCCGAAAAACAAAGAATTGTTTTTCACCTGCGTTACTATGATGAAATGCCCTATGGCGAAATGAGTAAAATCCTGGAAACAAGTGAGGGGGCATTAAAGGCAAGCTATCATCATGCAGTCAAAAAAATTGAAAATTATATTTTGAATCATTAAACCGGGGAATACATAAAAAGTCTATTAGATATGTTTGAAAAAGACGACACAGCGATCTCAGAACTTCAAGAACTTAGTCCGATTCTGGCCGGATACAGCAAATCAATGCCGTATGAATTACCAGACCGGGATTGGATGGTTGATTTTACAGACTTAGTGAACGAAAGAAAAAGTATTCTTGTCGGCAAACAGGAAGTGTATGTAATACCCGAAAACTATTTCAATGAATTTCCTGAGCAGGTTTTAGATCTTATTCGGAAGTTGGAAATAGAACGAGAGATTGGAGAGATATCACCTTTGCTTTCACAACTAGATCGCAAACTGCCTTACACACGGCCTGCTGTCAGCTCCATCAATACTGAGGTAATTCCACAAATCACAACGCAAAGTAGCAAGCCCGGAGTGATTCAACTTTTTTCTTCCAGGGTAGTACGTTTTACAGTTGCAGCCTGCATACTCACAGCATCCCTAACTTTTGTTATCAAATTTATTTTGAATAAAGAAACAAGCACAGAACAAGTTCAGGTACCCGTCATATTATCTGAAAAAGAATATGATGAATTGCTTGCATCTGTTGATGATGAAATCATTGTTGACTACTTACAGAAAGAAGGCATTCAGTTAAACCAATCAGATCTGGAAACCTTGGTGGAAAGTGAAGTATTACCTGAAGAAAGCGATTATTTTGACCCCGATTTATCAGAAGATTTCTTCCGGTCTATTGAACAGGAAATGATAAATGATAGCACCATAAATAAGCAATAGCCGATTTACAAATGTTTATCTTTTACTCTTATTTAAATATGAAAAAATAAACAATCATCAAATAAAAAAACAAAAATTAAATAAATGAAAAATAGTATTTTAAGATCCATTGTTATTGCATTCGTGTTTCTGTCTGCTCCTATTTGCCTATTGGGACAGGATAAACAACACAATGAAAATAAAGAAGAAAAAATACGCTCCCTGGAAATTGCGTACATCAGCAGAAAACTCAATCTCTCCACTGAGGAAGCGCAAAAATTCTGGCCCATCTTCAATGAGTACAAATCAGAAATGCAAACTATTAACGGAGGTGGTAAAAACAGAAACGAGGTAGATGTTCTTGGTAGAGAAGAAAAAGTACTGGAAATTAAAAAACGATATAACGAACGTTTTACCAAGGCGGTTGGCAGTAATAAATCAAATCAGTTTTTTCAGGCAGAACATGAATTCAAAGGTGTTTTACTGAACCGCATTAAACAAAAACCAGTAGGAAGACCCGGAGGAAGACAACGCATAAAAAAATAATTGTCTGATAAAATTTAATTCCTTTAAATTTGTAAATAGGTGTTTTTCATAGGTTAGCAACGGCCGACTCTTTTCAGGGTTGGCCTATTTTTTTCCCGTTTAAGCAATGAACAGAGTGATTTTTTTTTATTTTCCGGAATCGAAAACAGGGGTTTTGATATCGTGATAAAACAGAAAAATCCAGCCGTTCTCTCTTCCTTCTATCCACCATTTTGAACGCAGGTCTGCAGCCAATCGTCCATCCTGATCATATTTAGTAATAAATCTATTTTTTAACTGCATGAACTGTGGCGCAACATCTCCTCCGAAAAAAACAGTTTGATTTTCTTCACGTATCCAGAATACCTGATGCCATCTTGAATGACCTCCTGTCATCTGATATGTGATCCCTCCTTCCAGTTGACCCTCGCCTTCAACCAGTAATAGATTTTCACAATTTTCCAGCGCAACCACATCTTCCATTTTATAGGATCTCGACTGCACAGAAATAGCTTCTTCAAACTCAAAACGATTGACAACATATTGTGCATTGGGAAAACTTAAAAATCGCTGACGCAAAATGACATCTTCCTTAGATACACCACCCGAATGATCTTTGTGTAAATGTGTAAGCAATACTTTTGTTACTTCCATCGGATTAATTCCAATTTTCATCAATGAATCATGCAACTGCAATATTCCGTTCGGAAGTGTAAACCCGAGCCCGGTATCCATGACAATAATATCTTTTGATGTAACAACAACGAAAGGCTGCACTTCTACCAGCAAACTTCCGCGTGGTCTTTCAGACAACTGATCAACCGAGGGATCAAAAGGAATAAATGATCGTGAAGCATCAACTGTAAAACTGCCTTCAGACAAAGGATAAATGCGCATAATGATAAAATTGACACAAAGGTAACTCTTGAAAAATCTTAGATTTTTTAAAAGCGTTAAATAAAACTAAATGCTATAATTTGTTTATCTCAACACCATCTGACGATCAGCATCCAGCCTCAGCAAAATAAAAATGAGTGTTGTAAACGTAACCAAGGAAGATCCGCCGTAACTCAGAAAAGGAAGTGTAATACCTATCACCGGCATCAGTCCGATGGTCATACAAATATTGATAAACACATGGAAAAACAAAATGGAAACCACGCTGTAAGCATAAACCCGTGAAAAAGTACTTCGCTGTCTTTCTGCAATTTTTATCATCCTCATCAATAAAAAGAAGTAAATACTAATTAACAGGGCACTCCCCCAAAACCCAAAGCTTTCAGCTACGGCAGTGAAAATAAAATCTGTGTGCTGTTCCGGAACAAACTCTCCCTGTGTAGTTACACCTTTGAGAAATCCTTTTCCAAGAATCCCACCCGAACCGATTGCAATTTTTGACTGACGTACATTGTAAGTGTAGTCTCTTTTTTTACCGGCTGCTTTTTCTTTTTCAAGTTGTGCAATCCGATCCGGATCTTTCGGAACATAGTTTTTTCCGAACATGTTCAATACCCTTTCTGACTGATAGGGTTTCAGTATTTTATCAAATACAATATTGTCAACAGAATATTTGAAGAGAATACACAGCCCTCCCAGCAATAACAGAAAGAGAAACAAAGAAAACATTTTCTTTATCTTTTTCCATAACATATAAACCGCAATCAGTAACAATAAGCCAA
>JBIIPV010000069.1:0-5598 GCA_044342435.1 Lacibacter sp.
AATAACAGGCACAATCAGGTTGCCACTGGGAAGGGCCGTTGCCATTCCGATATTGATGTCTTTCTTTACAATGATCTTATCACCATCAATACTGCTGTTGATAAGCGGATATTTTTTAATGCACTTTACAATTGCTTCTATAAACAAAGGAGTAAAAGTGATTTTACTGTTCTCTCTTTTTTCGAACTCTTTTTTCACTTTGTCTCTCCACATTACGAGGTTGGTTACATCTGCTTCGGTGAAACTGGTTACATGCGGACTGGTATGTTTGCTTTTCACCATGTGATCGGCAATCAGCTTACGCATTCTGTCCATCTCAATGATTTCAACATTGCCGCTGTAAGTAACAGGAGCAGATGTTTCTACTTTGGCAGCAGGGATCACCATAACTTCCTCTCTTTTTACTGACGGAGCAGCAGCGCCTTTTCTGCCGGAAGAAACATACTGGATGATGTCTTTTTTTGTCACTCTTCCTTCGTTGCCTGTGCCGGGTATAGATTCCAGTTCAGACATGCTAATGCCTTCCTGAGCAGCAATATTCAGAACAAGCGGAGAATAAAAACGCATTCCGGAGGAAGGAGGATTTACTTTGGCACCTGCCGGCTGATAGGGGATGTCAATGGTTTCTTCTTTGGGGGAAGGAGCAGGTGAAGAAACTGATGGTTGCGGAGAAACGGGTTGAGGTGTAACGGCTGCGCCGGCAGCAGTTTGAATGCGTGCAATCACGGCACCAACGGCCACTACATCATTTTCATTAAACAGGATTTCGGAGAGTATTCCTTCTGAAGTACTGGGTACTTCACTGTCAACCTTGTCGGTTGCAATATCCAGTAAAGTTTCATCCATTTTTACAGTGTCTCCGAGTTTTTTATGCCAGCGAAGAACTGTAGCTTCCATAATACTTTCACCCATTTTGGGCATGACAATATCAACCAGTGCCATAAGAATAAAATTATTTTGAATACAAGCGAAAGCAATAAAGTAGAAAATGAACAGGGTAGATGTTCATACATCCTGTTTTACCGGCAAGTCGCTAACGCGGCAAATATAGAAGATTTGACAGATATTATGCTTCTTCCTGTTCTAAAAAACGAAGCAGAAATAATAAAGCATGCGCAGCAGTTAACTGAATATTTCTTTGTCTGTCGAACCGAAAATGAAAACACTTTGAAATGATGTTCTCTTTTTCCCCAACAGCCACCCATACTGTGCCAACCGGCTTATCAGTAGTGCCGCCATCAGGACCCATGATACCCGAAGTGGCAATGCCATAGTCGGCACCCGTACGGCTCAGCAAACCTGTAAGCATTTCATTCACTGTTTCACTGCTAACGGCTCCATGTGTCAGAAGGGTATTGTTTTTTACGCCAAGCAGGTTTTCTTTTGCGTCGTATGAGTAGGCAACAACAGAGCCTTTGTAATAAGCTGAAGAGCCGGCTACCGAAGTAAGCAGGTGTGCAATATAACCTCCACTGCAGCTTTCGGCACTTGCAACAGTTTTTTCTTTTTGTTTTAGTATCTGACCAACCCTTTCTTCGATTTTAATGTCTTCTTCGAGTACCAGAATGTCTTTTACTTTTTCTTTCAGTTCTGAGAAAAGCAGATCAATAGTGTGGGTATCATTTTCATTAGTAACGATGCCGGTTAAACGAAGTCGCACCATTCCGAAAGAAGGCAGATAGGCAAGTTTGTATGGATGAGGTAATTGCTCTTCCCATTCCTGCAGTCGTTCAGCGATAAAGGATTCGCCTGCACCGGCTGTAAGCAATGTGCGGTGAAGAATTCGCGGCATTTCGAATGTAAGCTTCAATCGTGGCAGCACTTCATCCGTCATTAGTCCTTTCATTTCATGAGGTACGCCCGGCAGAGAAATGATGATTTTCTTTTTTTCTGTGGCGGCATCTTGTTTTTCAAACCACATTCCGGGGGCAGTACCTCTTTTATTTAGTAAAACAGTACAATTGTCGGGCACTTCTGCCTGTTTCAGGTTTCTTTCAAGCAAGGGTCGTTTCAGAATATCTTCAAAAACATATTTAACATGATTCAGGGCTGATGCATCTACGATTAATTGCCCGCCAAAATAATCACACAGAAGAGGTTTGGTTATATCATCAGCAGTTGGTCCGAGTCCACCGGTTATCAGTACAATGTTAGATTGATTTATTTCTTCATCTAGTGCCTGCCAGATGGCTTCGCGGTTGTCGCCTACAGCCACTCTTCTTTTCACCCATACACCAATCTGGTTCAGTTGTTGTGCCATCCAGGCACTGTTGGTGTCGATGGTTTGCCCAATAAGCAATTCATCTCCGATGGTGAGGATTGATGCAAAAATTGTTGGAGGGTTCATGTAATTCGATTGTCCTTTCGTAATAAGGATCTAATTTATTTTTTGTTCATCAGCCTGAAAAAACGGAATCATTCGTTCCTTAAGTTCCGTAGGAATGGATACCCTTTTTCTGGTATTGGCATCCAGAAAATAAAGTAAAACGGTTCCACTTGTCAATAATTTCCCTTCTTCATTATAAACTTCCTGGTGGAAAGTGATTTTATGGTCAATTGGCAATTCTCTGACTTCTGAGCGGATTGTAAGTAAATCGTCGTATTGGGCGGAGCGGAGGTATCGGATGTTGAGTTCAACAACCGGCAGCATTACTCCCTTTTCTTCCAGGCTTTTGTATGACATCCCGAGGCTTCGAATGGCTTCTACGCGGCCAACTTCAAAATACTGGGCATAATTGCCATAGTACACAATGTTCATCTGGTCGGTTTCTGCATAGCGTACCCTGATAGTTGTTTCGTGTCTGAACATAAAAAAGAATGAAAATGGTTTGCAGAATTTATTTCGCAATCATGCCGTCGATGCTGTATTTGCCTGGTCCGCAAAGAAGAAGGAGAAAGAAAACAGACAGAAATTGCAGAGAGGATTCTCCATCACCAAATACATCTCCGTGATGGGTGACAAAACAGGCATATCCCATGGCGATACAGAGGGGGATTGCGGCAAAGCGAGTGAAAAGGCCAAGGATGATGAAGGCGGCACAAAAGAATTCGGCAAATACAACCAGCGACAAGGTGGCTGTTGGGCCAAGACCGAGAAAATCAACAAAGCTGTTTTTTTTATCAGCGAAGTGTGTTAGCTTATGATAGCCGTGTATGACCATCATGGTAGCACCGAAGACAAGCCTGGTTAATAACAAAGCAATGTTAAAAGAGGTGTTGGAATATTTGATCGATAAAAACTTTTTCATAAATATGTATAATAAAATGAATAATTGTCTTTTAAAGATAAATTACAAGTGTAAAGTTAACTTAGTTTACATAAATTAATCTAAACTACCTTTACATCGGTCAACGTTAATTACTTGAGTATGCTATATTCTCTTATGATCAATAAACATCCATTCTCGAATTTCATAAAAAATTGTCTTTTTTTGTTCTGTTTATGGTTTCTCACTGTTCAGAGTGCATCCGGGCAGGTGAGTGAAAGCCGAAATATTTCCTTATCAGAACTAGAACAGGCGCGTAATCATTTTGAAGAAGGCAGATATGGGATTGCTGCACCGCTGCTTCAGATGTTATATGTTTCACATCTCGAAACTTCGAAAACGCATTCTTCTGCCCAGGGGGAAGAAATTTTATATATGCTTTCCTTTTCCCAACTGATACAGGATGAATCGGAAGGGGTGTCTAATACTGAAACTTATCTAAAATTATATCCAGCAAATCTTAGGTCTTTACGTTTAGCCTTTGAAGCCGGAAATTATTATTATCGTCAGAATGATTATGGGAATGCCCTTGCTTACTACGAAAGGTCTGATTTGTCTCAGCTTTCCAATGATGAAGTGGCGCGTTTGAAATTTCGTCAGGCATACAGTTATTTCCAGCTAAAACGTTATTCATCTGCAAAGCCATTATTTAATTCAATACGGCAAATGCCGGCTGATCCCAATTATGCAGACGCGCAATACTACTATGGATTTATTTGTTATACCGATAAAGAATACAAACAGGCGCTTGAGTGTTTTGACAAAGTGAAGGAACATACTTCTTATGCCAAAGTAGTTCCTTATTATTTGTCTTCAGTTTATTACATGCTTGGCCAGAAAGAGAAGGCTGTGAGTGTAGCAGAAGCCTCCTTACGCAAGCCGGATCTGCTTTTCAGGTCTGAAATCAATCAACTACTCGGGCATGCTTACTTTGAAAGGAAAGAATATAAAAAAGCCGAGCCTTTGCTGGAAGCATATTATAAACAGTCGCAAAAAGTGACCAAAGAACAATTATATGAATTGAGCTACACATATTACAGCAATGAGAAGTTGAAAGAAGCGGCAAATGGGTTTAAGCAATTGTCGGAGGGGACGGACTCATTAAGCCAGGATGCGATGTTTTTACTCGGAGATATTTATCTGAGAACAGGAGAGAAAGCTTCTGCAAGAAATGCTTTTGCTTATTGCGCCGGTAACAGCAGCAATGCAAAACAGAGAGAAGTTTCAAGGTTCTTTTATGCAAAGCTATCCGTTGATCTTGGGTTTCAGGGTGTCGCAATCAGTGAACTCAATAAATTCATTAAAGATTATCCCAATAGCAGCTATACTGCTGAAGCGAAGGAGTTGCTGGCTGCGTTATTGGGAAATACAAGTAATTATAAAGATGCCCTTGATCTGCTGGAATCATTAGATAATTTATCGGAACAAACTAAAAAATTGTATCCCAGGTTGCTTTTTGGAAGGGCGATGGAGTTGCTGAATGATCAGCAGTTCAATAAAGCTGAAATATTAATTGATCAGATTCTGTCCGATGGATACGGAAAAGAAATACATCCTTATGCTCATTTCTGGAAAGGAGATTTGATATATCGAAAAGGAAATCATGTTTTGGCACTTGATCATTTCATGAAGTTCATCAATTCCGGAGCCAATACACAGGGACAGGTGAGTATCTCAGAAGGTCATTACCAGGCGGGGTATTGCTGTTATCATCTGAAAAAATTTGATCAGGCATTAACACATTTCCAAAAAGTCATTGATAAGCCATCTTCCGGCGCGAGTGTTGTACAGCAGGATGCATACATCCGACAGGCCGATTGCCAGTATCAGTTGCGGAAATATAATGCTGCTGTTGATATGTATCAGGAAGTGCTTGATCGTTCTTGGTCACAATCAGATTATGCTTTGTTTCAAAAGGCACGTATAACAGGAATCTCAAAACCGGATCAAAAGATTGGCCTTTTACTTCAATTACAAAAACAGTTTCCGGCCAGCAGTCTGAATACAGAAGCGGATATGGAAATAGCGGAAACTTATATGTCTGACGAAAAGTTTGCTGATGCCATACCTTTTTTTAAAAAGGCAGTGGCTCTGAAATCTTCCTCTCTTCGATCTTATGCTTTTTTTCGTCTGGCTACCGCCTATTATAATCTAAATAAGGATGATGATGCGCTTCAGACTCTTCAACTGTTGCTGAAGGAGTATCCTTCTTGTCCGGAGTCTGCTGATGCTCTGAATCTGATCAGGGCAATTTATATCGAGAAAGGCAAGCCTCAAGAGTATGAAGCTTATCTTAAAAATACAGGACGTTCAATCAGCGAACTGGAAGCAG
>JBIIPV010000070.1:0-5580 GCA_044342435.1 Lacibacter sp.
ACACGGCTTTGTTCCATAAACAAACGAATACGAATACGTGAATTCAATACATAATCAATCGAAGGATTGATGTTCAACACTTTCTGTCCGCCTGTTGGAATCGTATTGCGCTGATCAAGAATATTATTCGCAATTGCATTGTCCTTATACGTCAAATCAAAACGGAAATTGATATCATTTTCCAGTGTTTTGGAATTGTTTTTTGTGAACGGCAATTTGAAAGGAAGTTTTAATCCGCGCTTTCTCCATCCTGCTCCGAAAGTAATGTCAACACTCCTCACCTCACTTACCTGAAAATCTATCAAACTCAAACTGATTGTTCTGCTTCTTACATAATCAAATTTGAAACTTAATTGATTCGCAAACTGAATATCAAGTCCTATCAACGGTGAAAATTTTTCACTGATTGTAACATTTGGAACCAGGAAGAACGGCACAAAGTTTTTTGAAATGGTATCAACAAAAGAAGGGAATCCCAGGCCTAGCTGATCTGCATACAACAAAGCTGAGGTGAAATTATTCATACTCAGGTTGCTGTTGTAACCATGCGTGATACTGAAATTCGTAAAAATTTTATCGAGCCCCGGCACACGTGTTAAACCATTATAAGTCAGTCTCCAGTTAGGCATGGGCAGATAACGTTTGAATGGATTGTCGTTGATCTTCCTGTTTGACTGGTCTATCAGTCCAACCTTCAGCGGATCCTGATTGGTGTATGCAGCAATGAAGGAAGGTATCAACACATCCTGCGCATAACGCCCGTATCCTTTATAGTACTGATCCGTATTTTGTCCCACGGAATATGGATTCAACAAACCTAATCGTTGTGAAAGTATCAACCGGTTTTGTTCAAACTGCAGGAATGACTCTCCCGGTGCTGTCGGAGAATACTTCCTGAACATAGTTTGGAAAGAGATGAATGTAATATCAAATCCTCCGCCTGCATATGGATTCAGATTGGCAAACTTACCTGTACCGAGTGTATCCTTGAATAAGCTTGAATAGTTTTTGCTGAATGACCGAGTCAGGTTTACATCAATGGTAAAATCCCGGAAGGGCTCAACTGTCGCATCTAACTTCAACTCCTGTTTATAACTCTGTGTAAATAGAAAATTAAATTCCGGATTGTTGGTGATCAAGCCCCTCGTGGCTGCACTTCTGAGCCAGGCAGTATCCGGTTGTCGTCCAAATACATAATCGAGTCCCGGAGCACGCGTTCCCCAGTTATTGCCAAAAAAACGAGGATTCTCTACATATCCGGGCAGCCTGGAGTTAAACGTTTCATTGTAGTTGATGTTGATTGTTTTGAGCGAAGTCAGCAATTTCCCTGAGAACCGCATGATCCCGCCGATTTCCTGTGTAGCGTTTTTATTTTGTTTCGCTTGCTGCCTGGTGATTCTTTTTGTTAATCGTGCGATATAGCGCTTGCTCTTTCCGATTGTGTCTTTCGGATTTAGTTGTATGGGTTGTTTAATATTTGGCTGACCATTATTGCCCATACCGGGTTGCATATCGAGTGCTCTCAACCATTTTGATTTTGAATATAACCTTGTAAAGTCGAGTTGTCCTGTAAATATTCTTTGTTGCGAATTTTCAATCGTATTGCCGAGAGAAACAGCAAGACGAGACGCCCCTATCCAATTGTAAGAAGTTGCATAATTAAATCTCGCTGTGGTCCAGTCTAATGCCGGAATTTTATTGATAGGCAGGTTATAAGATGCATTGGCCGTTTGCTTGTAAATCACATTTCTTCCTCCCTTCAGGAAATTTCTTCTAACTGAATCTCTTTTTTCTTTGTTATCAATTCTACCGAATGGCTCATCCACACGGGCATTATTGGTTGCAGAAAAATCAATGTTGATCGATCGGGTCAGATCCCATCTCATATTATACACCCTGTCGAAAGTGAAAAACTTATCATAGGTTTCAGGAATTTTAAAAGGACTTGCCGGCACGCCCGGTATCTGTACTTCCCTGGCACGGGCAGCACCAAACTGTCTATTTACGTCTGCTCTGAAGCTGAGCAGACTTGGTTTGAAATTGAAATTCAAATCTTTGACAATAGACCACCAAGGACTTCGGTATTTGATCAGCTTTTTGAATGGTTCAATATACTTGGGTTGTGGTGCAAAACTGTAGCCCAATCCCGCATAATGTTTTTCAACCAGATCATTTTCTATCAGCGGATTTCTTTTTTCTGTTTTAGTATAAGAGTAACTCGCGTCGAAATTGGAGATATCATAAATCTTGGCAGGCTTCGATCCCGTTTTGTTCTTACGCAGATTGGTTACGTTCACCGTCGTTATTCCAACAAAGTCCTGAGAAATCCTTTTCACAGAATCCTTATTCGCAACAGTTGATAATTTATCTTTAAACTTTACATCCTGATCATAAGGATCATATTCAGGATTCATGACTGTTTGGGAATAACTTGCATAGAAAGGAATTTCCAGTCCTGCATTTTTAGGAAGGAGTTTGCCCAGTTGCAAATTCGTTGCAATATCAAACTGAGAGAAATACTCCCGGCTGCGCTCATTCACTCGTTGTTCTATAGTACCGAAACCTGCACTTCTGGCTGATGCAGAAACAGTGATTGTGCCAAGGTCTGCAAGCTGAAGATCCATTCGTCCGGTAGCGGCCCAACCACCACCTTCATCCAAACCACTCAAACGCAACTCATTAATCCACACTTCTGCACATACGTTGGCAGCGGCATCTCCTTTTCTATTTTCAACGCCTACAAGAAATCCTCTTACTTCTCCTAAGTTGGGATTACCCATCACGCTCCATCGAATACCATTGCCGCGGTCTTCGGAGAAGGGAGTCAACACACTTCCCGTCCTTCGAAGTTTAAACCTGACAAGCTCTTCCAGATTCACATCAAACTCATTCGCATCAGGCCATACGATCGTATCTTTCAGGAAAGTACCCCACCGGGTTACTTTCAATGGCATTCGCACTTCATAGTAGTTGTTGATGAAATCTGTCCCAAATCGAATGACAGCAGTTAACTGATCATCCTGCAGGTCATCAATTTTTCCGCGCGACTCAGCGTGCATAAACATCCTCACCCTTCTGTATTGACGAAAATCAAAGTTGGTAGATTTAAAAACAGCCCGACTTTCCCCATCCGGCAGGTTACACAACTGCATACTCAGCGATTGCTCATTCTGAAGCAGGTTGATTCCATTGTTACTAAGCTGCTGTACACGCTGGATGCCGGGAGGAATTACGTAGTTTACAGGAACCCGTTTGTCATTTTCTTCTACATTGACTGCTGTTACATTAAAGTTAACTCCAGAGTTCTGAGGAAGCTTTTTATACTGACCTGTTGTGTCCAGCTCATATTCATGTGTTCGCCACATATTACGTACCAGTTCCAGTTTCCCAAAACGAACAACCAGAGAATCTTCAAATCCGGTCATAAACATCCGCATAAAACGGATTGATTTGAAGTCAGGAATATTCCCCACTTTCTGTTGATACTGACGAATAGGTATGCGGAAAAGATACCAGGTTTCAACTCTTGAATTTCCATTTGCCAGTTTCACATCCACATCCCTTCTGTCGGCAATAAAGTTTTGCCCAACCTGCATGATCGGATCAGATTTAGGACGAAGCTCGAGTCCGTACTGAAAATATTCTTCCACTTCGTTGAGGGTGTTGTCACGATTTAAATCTTCGTTGTCTGGATAAAGTGATGAAGCCGGGGTGTAAGATTGTTCATTGGTAGCAACCGGACTATTCCCGCTAGGGTTATTAAAGAATTTATAACGGGCAAGGATACCCGATTTTGTCTGGTTGTAAAGTTCATCTCTGAAATGCCTGTAGTTATCGCTGGAAGGATCTTGCTGCAAACGCTGGTAAGGAACGCCATTGCCGTAATTGGTCTGGAATCCGTTCAGAAAATCTAATCTGAAATTACGTTCCTGCGGATCATCCATCCCATCAAAACCTATATCCTGTTGGGGACGTTCTTCCGGAATATTACTGAATGCCTGTGCAATCTGTATCGGGTTTCTGGGTACCCGAGCCCATGTACTAGTATCCTCACGCGCTAGCGTTTGCGTGGTGCTTAATCCGTTTTCATAAAAACGACGACCATCTTTCAAAATATCTTCAGAAATATTTCCCAGGTTAAAATAAAGTTGCCCGCCGGAAGAAACAGGATTCAGGATAAAAGGATCCTGCACCCACATTTCTATAAACTCGATGTTGTTTGTTTCAAAATCAATTTGATCAATGGAACGCATAATGCCGCCCCATCTGTTTTTAGGATTATTGAGTTTCCCGGTGAAAGGATCAATGCTTCCCGAACGAGCATCGTAGTTATAAGGCCCTCTGTCTTTGGGATAAAAAGAAAGGTCAAAAGTGATGAGCTGGTTTTGACCCAGATCAGGTGTTGATTGCGGAAATACTTCTACCCGGTTTACAAAACGAACACGAGGGTCAGACAATTCATCCAGGTCATCCCCAATCGGATTATTGATGCTTCTTCTTTCCTGTAAAACCGGTTCAATATTATACCAGGCTAACCTTGAACGATTGTAGCCATACGTAAGATTGTTGGAAAGTCCGGCTTCAGGGAACAATTCAACACCGAACCTGTCTCTAGATCCAAAAGGTGTAGATGCCAGTGTCCAGGAAATAAATGGAAAACGTAAATCGATCCCGTTACGTGTTCCTTCGAAATCATCTATATATACCAAACCTCCCTCTCCCTTTTCAGGCCTGATCTGCCTCGCTGTGCTGGGAAGAATTCGAGCTGCTTCACCATACATGGTAATGGCTGAATTCTGACGAGTACTATAAAAAGGCAGGGCATCCAGCCACTTGGTCATGCGCATCCAATCACTTCTGAAATTAAGATCACCTCCAATCATTGTATTACGAATCGGATCATCCCCGTAATTCATCTTGGTGAAAAAAGGACGCTCACCCAAACGCATAACCGCAGCTCCGATATTGAGTAATTTTGTTTGTGTTTCGATGGCTTTGTAATCGAAACGCAATGCCATAAAATTTCGGTTTTGCATGCCGAATGTGGCATTGTTTTCAAAACCTACCTGAATCGGCAAGTTGGCGTTGATGATTGCCTGGTTGATGATTTTGACTGTACCGAGATTATAATCAACCACATAATCTACATTCTCTCTCAGAGTTTGTCCGCCTGCTGTAACTGTAACTGATCCCTGTGGAACATTGAAAGCGCCGATTGGAATTTCAGAACTTCCACCTGCACTTCGTGAAGCACCCTTAAAAACATAACGATTTAATTGAGGAGATTGCTGTGCAACCCACTTGATAGAATCATAAAGCGGATAAAACAGATATTTCGTTTTTAGCTCAGCTGCATCAGGACCTCGGAAAATATATTCAAGGTCTTTCCCAAAAGGTTCAAGTAAAGGGAAGATGATGCGGCTCTGCTGAGAGTTTACAGTAAATCCTTCGATGAAATCAAATACACCATCTTGCTGAGGATCATTCTGGTTATTCAAACGATCAAGATTAACCAGTTCAAGAATCGGTCTTCCCTTTTCTTCTCCTTCCGGAATATATCTTTTTTCTCCGCCACCAGGC
>JBIIPV010000071.1:0-5562 GCA_044342435.1 Lacibacter sp.
TATTCGAAGCGAGCTTCAATCGCTCGCATTAAAAAAGCCCCTGCAAAATGCAGAGGCTTGATTGTGTTCGTCGGGAAGACAGGATTCGAACCTGCGACCCCCTGGTCCCAAACCAGGTGCGCTACCGGCCTGCGCTACTTCCCGAACTATTTTTCATCCTTTCCTCGGTGAGCTACTCTCGCCTCAGGCGAGACTACTTCCCGAATCTAATAGTACAACTTCATTTATAGTTGTACTTCAATACACATCCAATTAACACTTAAGTAAGTGTGAACTGTTTGCGGTGAGGGAGGGATTCGAACCCTCGGTACAGAGTTACCCGTACGGCAGTTTAGCAAACTACTGATTTCAGCCACTCATCCACCTCACCCCTTGCTGATTTTCAGCGCACCCTTTGAAAGGGGCGACAAAAATAAAGATTTAAACCGATTTAAATGCAAGGAAACAGGAGAGTTTTAAATACATTTTTCTCTACATGGAAGCAAGCTGCACTTTTTGCTGCAATTCCATTACACTTTCCTTGAATAAACTATCTGTATCCATCAGGTCTTTCACCGTTTGACAAGAGTGGATAACAGTCGTGTGGTCTCTGCCACCAAAATGTTCACCAATTGTTTTCAAAGAGTTTTTTGTAAACGTTTTGGCCAGATACATGGTAATCTGACGCGCCTGTACTATTTCCCGTTTACGGGTTTTTTGTAAGAGCTTGTCATAGGAAACATCAAAGTACTCACAAACCATTTTCTGAATGGCATCGATGGTGATTTCCTTGGATGATGTTTTGACAAAGTTTTTCAGAACCCTTTTTGCCAGGTCAAGGTCGATTTCTTTTTTATTCAAAGATGACTGTGCCAATAAAGATATGAGTGCGCCTTCCAGTTCACGCATATTGGCGTTGATGTTATATGCGATGTATTTTACCACATCGGATGGCAACTCCAATCCGTCTGCTTTCATCTTCATTTCCAGAATTTCTATACGCGTATCATAATCAGGAATCTGAAGATCTGCACTTAACCCCCAGCGAAAACGACTTAACAATCTCTCTTGTACCCCTTCCAGATCTTTAGGCGGCTTATCTGATGTCAATACAAGTTGCTTGCCGCTTTGATGTAAATGGTTGAAGATGGCAAAGAAAGCATCCTGCGTTTTTTCTGCACGATTGAAATTCTGTACATCATCAAGTATCAGCACATCTATCAATTGATAAAAGTGTATGAAATCATTGATGGCGTTATTTCGACTATGATCTACAAACTGATTGATAAATTTCTCACTGCTGACATACAAAACAACTTTTCCGGGATGCAATCTTTTTACTTCATTGCCAATCGCCTGAACAAGATGGGTTTTCCCCAAACCAGAGGCCCCGTAAATAACAAGTGGATTGAAAGAAGTCGCTCCTGGTTTTTCAGCAATGGTTTTTCCTGCACGACGAGCAACCCGATTACAATCACCTTCAATAAAAGAATCAAAAGTGTGTTTAGGTATTAATTGTGGATCAATTTGAATCTTCTTCAATCCGGGAATCACAAAAGGATTCTTAACAGGATTGCTAATCACCAACGGGAAATCCATTTCATTGTTGGTGTAAGTTTTATAACCCTTTCCAGGCACATCCATGGTGATGGGATCCGATCCTTTTGAACCACTGTCCATCATGATACGGTATTCCAGGTTGGCATCTTTTCCCAACTCGCGCTTCAAAGTTTTTGCAAGAAGCGTCACATAATGTTCTTCCAGGTATTCATAAAAGAATTGGCTCGGCACCTGTATCGTTAAAATCTTATCCTTCAATAACACAGGCTTGATTGGTTCAAACCAGGTTTTATAGGGTTGCCATTCAACAATATCTTTTATGATAGCTAAACAATTATTCCAAACTTGATCAGCTGTTTTCGCCATTGTTCCTAAAGCAGTTTATCGCTATGATGAATGATTTCTGTTCGCCTTTTTTGCCTTAATCTTATACACAAAAAAAGTTTGGCAGGACGGCGAATATCCAACTTTTTGTGGAAAAAAAAATTTTTTATTCACTTGTTTTTTTACCTATTAAAACAGATTGAGACGAAACCATCGCATAACCCTTTCCGGGATCAAAATCCAGGTCAATTCTCCCCAGCGCCAAACCGGCCCAGCCAACCTGATTGATCAACACTTCCCGACCCTTTTTATTCGCAATTTTCACTGGCGCAGATAGAAAAGTATGGGTATGCCCGCCGATAATGATATCCACATCCTCTGTGAGACCTGCCAGCTTCACATCACAAATCCGATTCGGGTCGTTTTTATACTCATAACCTAGATGCGACAAACAAATAACCAGATCACACCCCTTCTCCCACCTTAATTTTGTTGCAATTTTATTTAATTCAGATACAGGATCCAGATAACGGGTTCTGCCATATAAAGATTCCGGCACCAAGCCTTCCAACTGAATGCCCACACCCGTAACGCCAATCTTTAAATTTCCTTTCCTGAACACCTGATAGGGTTTTGATTTCCCTTCCATAGGTGTGCCGGAAAAATCATAATTGCACACAAGAACTGGAAACCGTACGTGCTGTAACTGCTCTGCAAATAAGGAAATGCCCCCATCAAAATCATGATTGCCCATGGTGCAGGCATCATATTTCATCCATTCCATTGCTTTCATCTCGGGCTCGCCTTTGTACAAATTAAAATAGGGTGTGCCTTGAAAAATATCCCCGGCATCAAGCAAAAGCACCTGCTTCTCCATCTCTCTGATTTCCCGGATCAGTTGAGCCCTCGCAGCAACACCTCCCAAACCCTGATTTCTGCTGCCATCCATCGGAAATGGATCTAACCGACTGTGTGTATCATTTGTATGGAGAATCACAAGCCGCTGCCGGCGACCGGCAGCCACCGAATCCGAAACCGGCATCAATAATGAACCGGCAGCCATTGCTGTATATCGTAGGAACTCCTTTCTATTCAGCATGAGTAACTCTTTTTTCTATGACTGCATTTAAACGCTTCCCCTCCTTTTGCAAATTGTGTAAATAAGATAAGATGGCATCTCTCATGAGATAACCTTTGTTTTGCTGCGGCAACCCTTTTAACATCACCGCATCATCACCGCCGTTTGCCGTATAATCACCAATGGCAATCACGTAATCATTTTGTGCCTGAATCGGCTTGCCGTCAATCATTACATTCACTGCTTTTTTATCACGTATCTGCATGTGCATGCCCGAAACAGGCCAGCCTCCTCTTGAAGCGATATGATCGAGAAAAGTTTGAAATACTTCTCCTTTAATCGTTACTAGCACCAGCAGGTTATCAAATGGAAAAAGTTCATATATCCTTCCTGTTGTAACCGGACCTGCTTTGATCAATGGCAAACGAATTCCTCCATAATTCATAAAAGCAGCATCAGGCTGAATACCATACTCTCGTTTTGCAGCAGTCATCAAAGCATCCGCCATAAAATTTCCGAGGTTGCACTCTGGCTGTGCCTTTGTCAAATCTGTAAGTGTAACCCCAATCACTTCCCCCATTTCCTCATTCATTTTTTCTCGGTATGGATGAATGAGCCGAAACAATCCCGAGTCAATTTTTTCCCCTTTTACCTCTATTGATGAAGAAGAAATCTGAGAGATGTGATAAATCCTGCCGCAGCCAGAAAAGCCAGCAGTTGCCAGTAAGAGAATAAGAAATTTTATTTTTTTATTCATCGTAACAGGAAGATACAAATGAAAAGAATAACCGGAAAATATAATGAGGGAAAAGCGGTTATCCGTTATCAGTTAACGGTTAGCGATGGTATCCCTTTACACGTAACCGATGTCTGTAAGAAGAGAATTATCCACTAAACGCCTTAACGAATAAACAAATCAACTTGATTATTTTTTAGGATTTGATTTGTTGCGTGTGTCTTGCAGATTCTGATTGGATTGCTGCATTTGCTCAAGGCGTTGCTGCCATTTGGATTTAGTCACCGGCTTCTTTTTATTCTGCTGGATTTTTGCGTGTATCTGTGATTCATTGATGATGAACTTCTGAATAATGAGCTGAAGCAACAAAGTAACCAGATTCGAAACTGTATAGTACCAGGTGAGCCCCGACGGAAGGCTATTAAATATGAACAGGAGTATGAAGGGGAAAATATAAATCATGTATTTGAACACAGGATTGTCCTGCTGAGGTGTCATCTGTGTATTGTAGAGAGATATCAGAAAACTGGTAGCTGTAGCTGTGATGGTGAACAAACTCACATGGTCGCCATAAGCAGGGATTGTAAACGGAAGCTGGGCAATTGTATCATAGGCTGAGAGATCCTGCGACCACAAAAAGCTTTCTCCCCTAAGCGTTAGACTAGAGTTAAAGAAGCTATACAAAGCGAAGAAGATTGGGATTTGCAACAAAGCAGGAATACATCCGCCTAATGGATTTACACCCGCCTGACGAAATAGTTTCATCTGCTCCATGCTCATTGCCTGTTGATCATTCCCGTGCTTCTTTTTTAATTCATCAATTTCAGGACGAAGCACTTTCATTTTCGCACCGCTTAAATAACTTGTATATGTAAGCGGCGAAATAATCAAGCGAATGAAAAGTGTTAGCAGCAAAATAACGATACCCAGACTGCCTATGTATTTGTGGAAAAAATCAAATACAGGCATCACCACAAGACGGTTTATATATTTTACAAAAGCGAAAATGCCATAACCCAGCTGCACATGGTTTTCCAAATTCAATCCATACTTTTTCAACCCCTGGTAATCGTTGGGGCCATAATATAATTGCAGGGGGACATTTGCGGTAGTTGCACCTGCCAGTTCAAATCGAAGTAAATTTTTTGAAGTAAGCACATGGCCAAAAGAATCCGCTTCCGCCCCGGGAACGGTCCATTCTGCCTGGGCATACGAAAATTGATTGGTGGCAATAGCAGTGGTATTGAAAAACTGCTGCTTCACCCCAATCCATTTTGTTTTGTTGCCAAACTTTATGTTATCTCCGGTACCGGCTGCTTCAAAATCATAACTACCTTCTTCGAAATAACCAATATTGCTTTGCCCTTTCTCATATTTGATATCTTTCTCTTGCTGATGACAATCAATATCCCAGTTAATGTTTAATACACCCTGGGTTAATAAACCATCAACCCCATCCATCCGGATATCCCACTTAATCAGATAATCATTATTTTTTATTGTAAAAACATGCTCGATAGAAGAACGTTCTCCTGCTACTTTATATCTTAATTCCTGCCCATCTGCTGTGGGAGTAACAGCACTTGCTACAAATTGCAGGTCAGCTGTCTGAACCGCTTGATTAGCGCCAGCCTGAACAGGATATGAATAGCGATGGCCTTGCCCACCGAGCACAACGGGCTTTCCATCATAACGATTGTATTTTTTTAATTGAACAGAAACCGGATACCCCCCCTTACTGGTGAAAGTCACTTTCATTAGGTCATTCTCAACAGTTGTCAACTGCTCAGGATCCTTGCTGGCAACCAATGTCCCGGGTTTTACTATTGTTGTATCCTGAGATTTAGAACTGTCAACAACAGGTAAAGCTTGTTTTCTTTTTTCA
>JBIIPV010000072.1:0-5556 GCA_044342435.1 Lacibacter sp.
GTATGGGGGTATTGTCCATAGAGGCTTTTCACAAAAGGAGCATTGGCTTGTTGTATCGCATCGGAACCGGCCACTTGTCCAAGTCCCCATCCATCCATAATCATCAGGATCACTTTTTTAGCACTCATTTTGATCGTTCGTTTTAAGGTCTTTTGTATTGATTGTTTGCTTTGCGAAATTACTTGATTTTACCCTGTAAAGCAGCAAGGAGAATTTTATTGCTTGTCTTCTATTCAACGGATGTACAGCCTGCATTATTTCCTTTAGTTTTGCAGGATGAGTCCTTTTTTCCAGGAAAAATTATCGGAGCTTGTACAAGCAGCCTTGCGGGAAGACATCGGAGACGGAGATCATACTACTATTAGTACGATTAGTCCGGATGTCAAAGGGAAAGCTGTTTTGAAAGTGAAAGATTCGGGTGTGCTTGCAGGGGTGGAAGTGGCTGAATTTATTTTTAAATTGATGCAGCCCGATTGTCATTTTAAAGCGATGATGAATGATGGGGATGTGATGGAGTTCGGACAACATGCTTTCGAAGTAGAAGGATTTGCTTCAGTTATCCTTCAATGTGAAAGACTTGTATTGAATACCATGCAGCGAATGAGCGGCATTGCTACACTCACGAGTCTCTATGTGGAGAAACTGGAAGGGTTAAATACAAAAATACTTGATACCAGAAAGACAACTCCCAATTTCCGGTTGTTGGAGAAAGAGGCTGTTCGCATTGGAGGTGGAGGGAATCACCGTTTTGGTCTTTACGATATGATTCTGATTAAAGACAATCACATTGATTACTGCGGAGGCATAGATGAAGCACTTGATCGCGCGCATCGTTATGTGTGCGATATTAAGCCTGAATTGAAAATAGAAGTAGAAGCAAGGACGTTGGCAGATGTACAAAAGGTGATACAGTCGGGCAAGGCAGATCGTATTTTGCTGGATAATTTTTCCCTTAATGATTTGCGTGAGGCTGTGAACATGGTGGATGGCAAAATAGAAACGGAAGCAAGTGGAGGGGTCAATCTAGAAAATATTCGAGAAATAGCAGAAACCGGTGTTGATTATGTGAGCTCAGGAGCATTAATCCATCAGGCAAGAAGTCTGGACTTGAGTTTGAAAGCAGTGATTATATCATAAATCTGATAGCAATGGGCAAAAAGCAATCTGATAAAAAAGGGGGGATCGTTTACAGCACAGATCCTTCATTTCGTTTTGATGAAGAGGAGGAAAAAGACATTCAAACACTTGATAAAAAAGATCAGCCACTTGTGATTAAGATAGATCGTAAGCAAAGAGCCGGAAAGGCGGTAACGCTGGTGGAGGGATTTGTAGGGCGAGAAGAAGACCTGGAAGCTTTGGGAAAAGAACTCAAAACCCATAGCGGTACCGGGGGCAGTGTAAAAGATGGTGTCATCCTGATTCAGGGGGATCAGTGTGAGAAATTAAGTGCATATTTGAAGAATAAAGGATATGTAAAATCCCGTACAGGCAGGTAAGCTCTTTGTGTCTATCAGCTTTTAGGTTTTTATGGATGATATTGCTAATATTATAAATTGTAAGAATATGTATTTTCTGGGGATTTATACCGCCAAAATCATGTTGTTTTATTTTTTTCTCATGTTTGCTTTTGGAGGGTTTGTATGGAGTACTTATTTATACTTTCAGGCATCGGGCTCAACCACCCGCCGACGAAAGCGACAACGTGCATTTATCTGGATGATATTTTTTGGTGTCGCTTTGATTCTGATGGGTTTGTTAGCTATTATCAGACAAACTGACCGAGGAGAACGTTGGCTGGATCAGTTTTTATCTTAAGCTTTTGTTTTTTTCGGGATTTCCTTAACTTTAGATAGAATTATGTCTTCAATTATTACATCTGGCGTTAAAGTGATTGTCGAATCTTTCTATCAGGAAGATTACAGCAATCCTTTTTCTGGTGAATACATGTTTGGCTACAGGGTTACTATAGAGAACCATAATTCTTATGCAGTGCGGCTGCTTCGCAGACACTGGCATATTTTCGACAGCTCAGGATCATACAAAGAGGTGGATGGAGAAGGAGTGGTTGGGGTGCAGCCGGTTATTCATCCGGGGGAATACTATCAGTATATGAGCGGTTGTAACCTGCAGACTGAAATGGGGCGTATGGAAGGCTATTATATTCTTGAGAATTTAAATAACCTGCAGCAATTTAAAGCAGCCATACCTGCTTTCACATTAATAGCCCCTTTTAAGCATAATTAACTAACTTTATCTCCTTTATTTATTTTCTGTAATTTAAAAAGCTTGTCTTAACCAACCTGTATTAATTTAATTGTATATGCCCAAAGTAACATTCAATAACAAGCGAGCCCTGTTTTATTCTTCTTTAAAAGCAGATGTTGATCAATATTTCAAAACATCAGGGATTTCTCCTAAGGGAAATATTCATCTTTATCTGAAGGCAATGGTTCTTCTTCCTGCTGCTTTAGGGATCTATCTGGCTCTCTTATTTTTAAATCTGCCGGTCTCTGTTGCTTTATTGTTGGCCGGGACACTGGGATTTTTATTTGCCTGTATCGGATTCAATGTGATGCATGATGCGTGTCACGGAAGCTTCAGTAATAAAAAATGGGTCAATGAATTATTTGGTTATTCAATAAACTTATTGGGCGGTAATGCTTTCATCTGGAAATTCAAACACAACATCATTCATCATACCTATACAAATGTTGATGGAATGGATGATGACATTGCAAAAAGCCCATTGATGCGACATTGTCATTCTCAGAAGTGGGTACCTGCTCATCGTTTTCAGCATATTTATGTCATCCTTGTATATGCTATTTCCTCATTTGCATGGGTGGCTATCATGGATTTTAATAAGTATTTTAAACAGAAAGTGTATGCAACACCTTTACAAAAGATGGATATAAAAGAACATGTTATATTCTGGATGAGTAAATTGATTAATGTATTTGCATACATCGCATTGCCTATTTTTCTTTTAGGATTAAAATCTTGGGCTATCGGATTTACAGTGCTGCATATATTTATGGGATTAACACTTGCAATTGTATTTCAACTGGCTCATGTGGTGGAACAAACAGAATTTGAATTTGCAGGAACAGAAGATCTAGAAATAGAAAATGAATGGGCTGTTCATCAGATTAAAACCACTGCCAACTTTTCTCCAAACAATTCAGTAATATCCTGGTTTGCCGGCGGGTTAAATTACCAGATAGAACATCATTTGTTTCCAAGAATCAGTCATGTTCATTATCCTGCATTAAGTAAGATTGTAGAAAAAAAATGCAAGGAGTTCGGTTTGTCGTATCACGTGAATGAAACATTCTCAGGGGCTGTGGCTTCTCATTTTAGGATGATGAAGGAATTGGGGAAGCGACCAACCTATTCAACGGGGCTTGTAGCCTGATTCTTTAAATATTTCAGCAGCTTTTATTTTCATAACATCAGCAGGGTTTATTTTACCCTTGTGATTTTTTACATAAGCATTCACGATCTGCAATCCAATAAAAGCGCCGATGTTGCCCGGTGAACTTTCCGGCATTCCCTGTGTAAATGGTCCATCGCTGGTGAAAGGTGCAATCAATGCAAGATCCCTTTCATAGAACAATTGTTGTTGCAAAAAGAAATTATATATTTCTCTTTCATTTTCAATGCACCATTTTAATTGATTGTTTGTATATCCTGTTATAATGGTATCGTGTTTTTCAGGAAGTAATGATTGTAAAAGATAAAGTCGTTTGCCTTTTTCAATGAATTGTTCACCCAGAGGCAGACGGTTGCTGCTGTCCGGATAAATGTCATCAAGAAGAAGTTTCATGACATCTGCAGCGAGGTATTGCTCAGAAAATCTCCTGCTTCTGTATTTAGGCGCAATATTGGTGATGAACGCCTGATCCTGATAAACATCATAATTAGCACCCAGGTAAAATTGCAATCCAATAGCCAGAAAATTGGTGCCCATGTAGTTGGGGCTCGGTTCTCCACTACTTAAGGGAGGAAGAGCATCAAGTGGACCGATGGTGGTGTAAATGATCGGGACTTTATAATCCGGATAATAATATTTCAGGTAACGAAAGGCTGTTTCCAGCTCTTTCCTGATCAAGTTTGTATTTCTGAATTTTTCTTCCACCTTGTTGTAAACCCCCTGATTTAAATGAATGTATCTTCTAAGTCCCAGTTTAATCAATTCATTCGAATCAGAAATGGGCCCGAGCCCAAGTACATTTGATACAAAAAGGGGAGTAAAAACCGGATATTTTTTAATTAAATTATTAAGACCTGGTTGCGGATTCATGCTGTCAATCGTAAAGAAATCTCTTTCAAACTGTTGAATATTCAGCTGCACATCAACTTGAGAAATGTCGGGAAGTGGCTTTTCATTGCCGCATGCAAGCAAACAGAAACTGAAAAGAATGGAAACAAGTACGCGCATCGGATTCTGAAACGTAGAAATATTCGATTTAGTATGAATCATTTTAAACATCGGTATTGCTTTGATTTCGTTCTGTGGATGAAAAACAGGAAATTCGCATAATGAAGCTTTATCTGGCTCAGCAAAATTACCTGATTGGCGATTTTGAAACCAATACAAAAAAAATAATTGATGCAATCATTGCAGCCAAATCTGCCGGAGGCGACTTGATTCTTTTCAGCGAATTGAGTGTTTGTGGGTATCCCCCCCGCGATTTCCTCGAATTCAGGGATTTTATTACTAAATGCAATGATGCCATAGATCAAATTCGTGAGTATGCCGACACAATTGCTGTGGTTATAGGAGCCCCATCTTTAAATAAAAAAACAGAAGGAAAGGATTTACATAATACGGCTTATTTTCTTTACGAAAAAGAAGTAAAGGCCGTGATCCATAAAACATGTTTGCCCACTTACGATGTGTTTGATGAAGATCGCTATTTCGAGCCGGCAAATGAATGGAACCTGATTCATTTTAAAGGGAAAAAAATAGCAATAACGATCTGTGAAGATATCTGGAACCTGGGGGATAATCCTCTATATACAACATGTCCGATGGATGAACTGAAGCCTCAGAAACCGGATCTCATACTCAATTTATCGGCATCTCCATTTGATTATACCCATGTAGAAGATCGAAAGGCCATCATTCGGAGAAATGTAGAAAAATACAGAATCCCCTTGCTTTATTGCAATTGTGTAGGTAGCCAGACTGAAATAGTATTTGATGGCGGTTCGCTGGTTTTTGATGCGAAGGCAAATCTCATCAAACAACTTCCTCTATTTGAAGAAGCACTGGAATTTGTTGAGTGGAGAGAGGATGGTTCGTTTACAGAACCTGTACATACATATGTTTATCTCTTACCTGAGGAAGAGTTAAGTCCTTTTTCCTTACAGCCTTCTTTATGTATTGCAGAGATACATGATGCGTTGGTGTCGGGCATCAGAGATTATTTCAGGAAGATGGGTTTTACTAAAGCCATTCTCGGCAGTAGCGGAGGTATTGACAGTGCTGTTACATTAGCAATTGCATGCGCGGCACTAGGGAAAGAAAATGTACGTGCCGGTTGCTTGCCG
>JBIIPV010000073.1:0-5547 GCA_044342435.1 Lacibacter sp.
AGATTGGTCTGGAGTCATTTATTGTATCCCTGAAAGAAGGGTTTGATACTGAAATTGATCCTGCAGGGAAGCGTTTGAGCGGAGGCATTATCAGTAAAATTCTTTTGCTTCGGGCACTACTTTCCCAGCCACGTTTGTTGTTACTTGAGGAGCCATGGCAGGGTTTTGAAGAAGAGAGCCAAAAACAAATTATCAGATATATATTGAAAGATCTCAAAAATTCGACCGCCATCATCGCATCGAATGATGAGGAATTTGCTAAGCAGTGCGACCTGGTTATATTAATGGAAAAGGGTACTATTGTAAAGCAAGGAAAACCTTCAGAAGTTTTATCTTGATTATTATGCCGACAGAACTTCAACATATCGATATTGAAAAAAGAACAGGCGTCAAACTGGAGGCCTATCAGCACATTTACAGAAATTACCACACTAGCAGGGTGCGTCGGATTTTCTGGTATATCATCATCGCCTTTGTGGCTTTTATGTTTGTTCCGTGGACTCAAAACATACGGAGCGAGGGAAGTGTAACTACCTTTCGACAGGAGCAAAGGCCACAACAGATTAACACCATTTTGCCTGGCCGGATTGTAAAATGGTGGGTGAAAGAAGGAGACATGGTAAAAAAAGGAGATACAATTCTCCAATTGGCTGAGGTAAAGGATGATTACCTGGATCCAAATCTACTTAATAGAACTCAGCAGCAAATAGATGCAGAGCAACTCGGGATTACTTTTAATGAAGGGAAGGTAACAACTACCCAGCAGCAAATGACAGCACTTGAAACTGAAAGAGATCTTAAATTAAGTTCAATTGAAAATAAAATTATACAGGTTCGAAGAAAAGTACAGAGTGATAGTATGAAGGTGGTTGCTGCCAACAACGAAATGAATGTTGCAGAACGCCAGATGGAAGGAGCCACCAATATGTATGAAAAGGGGGTTATTCCACTGACAGAATACGAACGTAGAAAAGTACAGTATCAGAATGTAAATGCCAAATTGATCAATGCACAAAATGACTACAATAACAGCAAGCAGGATTTGTTGATATTGCAACTTGAAAGAAGTGCAGCTGTGCAGGAATATGCAGAAAAAATTGCAAAAGCCCAGGGGGATATGTTTCTGTCACAATCCAAAATTGCAGAATCACAGGGAAAGGTTTCAAAACTCCAAAATCAATTTGATAACTACAGGATCCGAAGCGGTCAATATTATCTTCTTGCACCACAGGACGGACAAGTGATCAAGGTAAAAAGAGCCGGGCTTAATGAGATTGTAAAGGATGGGGAAATGATTGCAGAGGTTGTGCCAAAAGAATACCAACTGGCTGCTGAAATTTGGGTGAGGCCCATGGATTTACAATTGCTGCACGTTGGTCAGGAAATCAGGTTCATGTTTGATGGCTTTCCGGCAATTGTTTTTTCGGGCTGGCCTTCCACTTCTTATGGAACTTTTTCCGGAAAGGTTTTTGCGATCGAAAGTAATGTAAGTAACAATGGACTTTTCAGGGTGCTTATTTCTGAAAATAAATCATATCGCCCCTGGCCTAAGGAATTAAAGATTGGTACAGGACTGGTTAGTTTTGCTTTGTTGAAAGATGTTCCCGTATGGTATGAGCTGTGGCGACAAATCAACGGATTCCCGCCTGACTTTTACCAGCAACAGAAAGGAAACGATCAGAAAGAGAAAGCTGAAAACAAACATAAATATTAAAGGATGAACTTCCGATTGATTCTGAAATCTTCCTTCACGATTCTCTTTATTCTATTCTGTTCATCTATTCTGCATGCACAGGACCCTGTGAAAATATTATCTGAATCTGATTTTCTTTCTGCTGTACGTCAATACCACCCCGTTGCAAAACAAGGGGAATTGTTGATGGATGATGCAAAAGCAAGACTCTTGTCTGCCCGAGGCGCTTTCGATCCTGTATTCATGCATCAGGCAGATCAGAAAACATTTGATGACAAAAATTATTTCAACTACGTACGTACTGAGTTTGTGATGCCTACCTGGTTTGGCATTGAGGGATATGCCGGTTTCGAAAGAAACGGAGGGGATTTCTTCAATACAGAACTAACGCCCGGACGCAGTAGCTATGCAGGTGTCAGCATCCCATTGCTGAAAGATCTTGCACTTGATTCCCGCAGAGCAGTACTTTTTCAGTCGAAGTATTTTCTTCGCCAGTCGCAAGCAGAACAGCGTCTTCTTGTCAATGACTTGCTTCGCGATGCTTCATTTAGTTACTGGAACTGGGTGAGAGATTATCAATTAGTGCAAGTGCTTGAGGAAGTTTTAAAAATCAATGAACAACGTTATGAGCTTATTAAAATAACTTATGAACAAGGTGATCGTGCTCCGATAGATACAACAGAGGCGCTGGCTCAGTTACAAAATTTTCAACAGCAAAAAGAAGACGCTGTGCTGAAGTTTACTAAATCTTCATTGGAGTTATCTACTTATTTATGGCTTCCTGATAATCAACCAGCTTATTTGGCGAATGATGTGATTCCGGATACTTCTTTATTTCTAATCCCTCAATCAACAGATAGCCTTCCTCCACTTACCACCTGGTTGCAAAGTTCACTGGACGCACACCCGAAACTAGACCAGATAGAGTGGAAAATTGCAGGACTGACAGTTGAACGTCGCTTGAAATTTCAATCTCTTCTGCCCAAAGCAGATTTCAAATATCAATTCCTGCAAAGTGGTTATGAACCCTGGAAAGGGTTAGGCTTTAACTTTTTTGAGAATAATTATAAGTATGGAATCAGTTTGTCAGTTCCGGTGCCAAACAGAAAGGCTTGGGGTGATTATCGCAGCGCCCGAGTGAAGATCCGCTCAACAGAACTAGAGCAGGATTTAACACGATTGAATATTGAAAATAAAATCCGCTATCATTATTCTGAAGTCCAGAACCTGAGGAAACAGGTGGATATTTTTGAAAAGGCATACAGAAATTATATGCTTCTGCTTGATGCAGAAAAACTTCGGTTTTCATTGGGCGAAACCACTCTTTTTCTATTAAATACACGTGAAAACAAAGCGCTGGAGACACTTCAGAAATTATTTGAGATCAGAGCTAAAGCTTTTCAGTCGGTGGTATCTCTCAATTGGGCTTCAGGCCAGTTGCAATAATCTTTGGGGATGTTGTTTTTGTAATCGTTGTCAATCTTCTGACTCTTCAAAAATATATTCTTAGCAATTTTATATGTGAATAGTTATAGTTTTAATGGTCATATGTTATGCCCTAATAAAAAAGTAAAAACTGAAAAGTTGAAACTAAAATACTGAATCTCGTTTTTACTTATTCTCTTACTTTTAAGTTTGACCTTTCTAGTTATTGCCAACCGTTATGGGCATTTCATGATGATTAAGAAGTTGATTTCCCGAATCCGGGATGATATTGCTCCAACGTTTTTCTTAAGAATTCCCGGTCGAGATGTGTATATATTTCTGTTGTTGTAATACTTTCATGCCCCAGCATCTCTTGAACTGCACGAAGGTCTGCTCCGCCTTCAACCAGGTGAGTAGCAAATGAATGACGAAAGGTATGGGGTGAAATATTTTTGATGATATTCGCCTTTCCTGTCAGGTCCTTAATCATTAAAAAAATCATCACTCTGCTTAGCGGGCTTCCTCTTCTGTTGAGAAACAGGAAATCCTCTTTGCCCGGTTTAATCTGAATGTGACATCTGATTTGCTCTGTGTATAATGAGATGTATTTAGTTGCGCTACTGCCGATAGGTACCAGTCTTTCCTTATCGCCTTTACCCGTTACTCTGATGAAACCTACATCAAGATAGAGTTGAGAAATTTTTAGATTGACAACTTCGCTGACACGCAAACCACAACTGTACATCGTTTCTATGATCGCTTTATTACGTCCTCCTTCAGGCTTGCTGAGATCTATCTGTGAAAGAATAGATTCTATTTCATCATAACTTAAAACATCAGGAAGGGCTCTTTTAAGTTTTGGTGCTTCAAGTAATGCTGTTGGGTCATTTTTACTGATTTGCTCTATCAGACAATATTTGTAAAATTGCCTGATGCCGGAGATGATTCTTGCCTGGCTTCCGGCACTTAGTCCTAAACTTGCAAGGTGACGAATGAATGCCTGCAGGTGAGTAAGTTCCACTTCTGCCGGGTTTTTGAGTGTATTGCTTATCTGAAAATACTGAGTCAGTAATTCTATATCATGTAAATATGCCACTACCGAATTGTCGCTCAGCGACTTTTCTAGCTGAAGGTATGCTTTGAATCCTTTTTTATATGGTTCCCACATCATTGTTGCTCAGCCGAGTAAAGGAGATGAAAAGTTGTTTGATTTGCAATTTACATTACACTTATGTCATTTGCTTTATTCGTTTAAATGCACCATCTAAAAAGATTATCCGTTAAATTCGCAGATGCTCGTTGATCGATTATCTTAACGAGTAAGTTTGTAATTGAAACCAATAACTAACAACCAACAACTAATGAAACCCATTTATCTCCCGGTGCTCAAACGTTTGATGAAACAGTACAGACGAAAATTCCGATACTTTTTAACCCGTCTGGAAACAGTAAAGCCGAGAGGACTTGATACCGTTGTAAAAGAAGCTGACAAAGAAGTATGGAAGGAAACAGATTGTTTGCAGTGTGCCAACTGCTGTAAAACAATGACACCTACGTTTACCCCAACTGATATTAAAAGAATTGCTGCACATTTTGGGCAAACACAAGATGAGTTCAAAGAGAAATGGTTATACAAAGAAAGAAGCACCGGTGACTGGATGAATAAAAAGCAACCCTGCCAGTTTCTTGATCTCAAAACCAATAAATGCTCGATCTATTCCATCAGGCCTGCTGATTGTGCCGGATTTCCACATCACACAAAACGCCACTTCACCGAATGGGTACACGTATATAAACAAAACGTAGAGTATTGCCCTGCCACTTTTCGTCTTGTTGAGAAGATCATGGACCGAGTTGGAAAAGTATAACTTTTTAATTTGTGTATAGATGTTGACGATACATTTGCGCGAACTTCGATTTTTTAGTTTTCACGGCCTATATGAGGAAGAGAAAAAAACAGGTAATGAATTTGAAGTGAATTTATCGGTTGAAATTGACGAGCTTCCTACCGGTGATGATATTACAAATACTGTGGATTACGTCAGATTATTTGAATTGGTAAATAAGGAAATGAAAATCAGAAGAAATTTACTGGAGTCGGTAGCTGAATCTATTGTATCCGGTATTCTTGATATGTCGTCTTCCGTGCGGTCGGTGTCGCTTGAAATCTGGAAATTAAACCCGGCCATTGAACAATTTCAGGGTAAAGTGGGTATTACATTAAGTAGAACCAATAATTCGAAATGATGTCTTTGTTGCGTTTATTTTTTTCCTTTTTAATGATCCTATTCCTGATTCCGGCTACGAGGGCACAGACAGCTGAAACATTTGTGAATCAGGGAATGAATTATGAAAAGCAATTAAATGAATCACAGGCATATAAATCTTATCAGGATGCCCTGCGCCTGCAACCGCAACATCTATTTGCT
>JBIIPV010000074.1:0-5542 GCA_044342435.1 Lacibacter sp.
AATACTTTACACACCCTACGATACTGAGATTTTTATCCTGATCCGCAACCAGCCCGTAAAAGCAAAAGTGGTAAAAACTCCTTTTTTATAACTGAGTTGTCATAAATTCATCTTGCAGAGTCGTTAAACCTTTTTTATTTTAGCAACTTATGGCGGAGATTCATCTGACTACCTTTATTGCAGCTCCTGCTGATGTCGTGTTCGACCTGTATCGTCATGTTGGTCTTCATCAGATAACACAACAACAGTACAAAGAGGAAGCAATACGCGGCATTACAACTGGCCTCATCAAAAAAGACGACATCGTTACCTGGAAAGCAAAGCACCTCGGAAAAATCAGATTCCTAACAGTCAAGATCACTGAAATGGATCCCCCTCATTTTTTTGAGGATACAATGGTTGAAGGCGACTTCAAATCATTTGTGCATCGACGCCATTTCAAACAAATTGATAACGGCACTATTGCAATCGAGGAATTGTCTTTCGAAATACCTTATGGCTTGGCAGGAAGGATGTTCAACCGATTTTACCTGACGAACTATCTGACCGGAATTCTGAAAGAAAGAACAGAGGTGATCAAAGCCTATGCCGAAGGAAATAAGTGGAAAGCACTTTTGCAGCGTTAACAGATGTTCTCCCGCGCTTCTTTATTTTTGCATCAATGACACAAACAAAACCTTCTCTTCATACATGTTTTTCCCCTGCCCTTTTGAATTTATATGATTTAAAAGATTCCGTTGTAGTCATTATTGATGTATTCAGGGCCACATCTACCATAGCAGCTGCACTACATAATGGCGCGCGCTTTATTGTTCCCGTTGATACTGTACCCAAAGCAATTGAATTAAGCGAGCAGCTCAATGGCATCGCTGCAGGTGAACGAGACGGTAAAATTGCAGACGGTCTTCAACACGGGAACTCCCCACTCGAATACCACCCTGATTTTATCAAAGACCGCATTCTTGTACTCACCACTACCAATGGTACACGATTGCTGCATATGGCACTTGAAAGAGAAGCAGACACAATCATCACAGGATCATTTCCGAATCTGAGTGCCGTGGTTCAGTTTCTTAAAAACAGAAATCAGAATGTCATTCTCGGTTGCTCAGGATGGAAAGACCGTTTCAACATAGAAGACACCTTGTTTGCCGGTGCCGTTATTGAACAGATAAAAGAAAATTTTACAATTCATTGCGACAGCTCTCAGACTGCACTCGCTTTATATGAGCAGATGGGGCAAAATCCTGTGGAGCACGCACCGAAATTTACACATTATCACAGGCTTGTTAACCGTTTTGGATTGATAGAAGATATTCGTTTTTGCCTGACACCTGATGCTGCTCCAGTATTACCAATTTATCAGGATGGAAAACTCATAAACGGATAAAAAAATCGCTCAAGTTACGATTGTTTTTTTGATTCGCATTCATATCTAATCAGAGATTTTATTTTTCATCTTTTCATTCATTTTATGCTTGAAATGCCTTTAGCTTTGCGGGTTAGCCCAAATCATAAAGTAAAAGACAGAAGCTAACCGTGTTATTCAAATTATGGCATTATCTCCTCTCATTAAATTCGCATATAACCACGGCACTGAAGAAGTAATCCGTAGGGGTAAAAAAGTGCATGCAATCGGATTTGCGGAATTAACCGATCATGATCCGCTCATGCATTCTGCTTCATTTCGTGTTCGCGATGACGTGTATCACACTTTTTACAGGGTTTATGTGCAGAAATACAATGATGAACAACTGCTGAATGTGCGCTGCAGTTGTCCCTATAACATGGGCGATATCTGCAGGCATGAAGTTGCGGCACTATTTCAACTTCAGGATCTGATCGACAAACATATCATTGGTCTGAAAGATCAATTATACGATCAAAGGCATACGGTTGCTAAAATGAAAACCATCGACCTGAAAACAATCCGCATGCTGGCTTCTAACGATTCCCTCCATGATGCCGAACAATTTCTCCGTACAAATAAAGCGTCTATCCTGCATGCAAAAAACGACCAGGTAAAAGCTGAACTTACCCTGAATGGGCAACAGTGGACTGTCATCCTGCAGAAAAACGAAGAACGAAATTTCGATACTTCCTGCGGATGTGCAGAAACAGATCATCCTTTATGTGAACATAAAACGATTGTCTTTCTTCAGTTACTACACACTTACGGCCCTTTATATTTCGATAGTATCCGTGATCAGGAAAAAGAAAAAGGCAAGCTATTAGGCATATATGGTTATAGTCTGCAGGATGCCTGGCAGGATAAATTCGAATTCATTTATAAAGACGGAAAACCTTACTTGCGCGTACTGGATCCACAGGTAAAACGTGTGGAACAATCTCTTCAGCCAAAGCAAGCAGCTCAGGAAATTATTGTACAGTCAGTGCCAACAAAAGAGAAAACAAGAAAAAGACTTGCTGTCGTACTCAATATGCAATATGACAGATTTCCTTTTTTTACTGTTGATCTTGTAAAAGGTGAAGTTGTTGAAGAAACAGGTGCTTTTACCGGAAAGTTGGAAAAACTGGATATCAGCAAACACATAGATAGTCATGATATTTCGGAAGAAGATTTGTCACTTCTGCCTCTGATCAGAAAAATACAGCCGGCAGAGATAAACAAATTCGTAAATCGCAATTCGCCTTTTGCAAGTATATGGGATCACATCACGGGACATGAAGAAGAAGAGATCACAGAAGATACGATGCAGTTAATGATAGATTATTTACTTCCCAGATTGCAAAAATTATTTTCAGAATCAGAGCTGCATATTTTCCTTCTCCCTAAAAGAAAACAATACATCACCAAAAACCTGGTAGAAGTATCAACAAGCACCTCCTATCTTTATCCTCAGTTTGAACTAAGAAAACACAAAGCGAATTGGGAATGGAGGATGTTTGTAAAAATAAACGGAGCCCTCGTTTCCCTTGATGAAAACGAATGTGAAAGTCCGCTTATACTTTGTATCAATAACGAACTACGGACTTGGTCAAAAGTGGAAGATGCAGCGCTCGCTGCGAGTTATGCCAAGAATGGCAGCAGAAAAATCAACCGGCAACAACTGGCAATTTTTATTGAAAAAGAAGCGATTCAGATTGCAAGGGAATATCCTGTTCAATTCGATCCATCTCTGATTAGTGAAGTTAAAGAAGGAATTCCTGAAATGAAACTACAGCTGCAGGAGCAAGGCGACTACTTAGTGCTGCAACCTCATTTCTTTTACAAAGGTTATACAGTAAAAGCATCTGACCCTCCGGAAATTTTACTGGTTGAAAACGAAAAACTGTTTCTTGTCAAACGTGACCTGAATGCCGAACAGGATTTTTTGACAAAAATTGAAAACCTTCATTCTCAGTTCATTCGTTTAGGCGAAGGCCGTTCACTTGCATTGCGAGGAAGTGAAGTTTTAAGAAACAACTGGTTTTTTCTTTTTGTGGATGCGATGAAGGAGATGAAGATTACTGTAGAAGGATGGGATGTGCTTAAAAATTTCCGATTCAATACTGCGAAACCCAAAACTCAGATTTACATCAGCAATGGTGTTGACTGGTTCGACGCAAAGGTTGATATCGTATTCGGAGATCAGCAGGTTACAATCACCGAACTGAAAAAGGCACTTCAAAACCAGCAAAGCTTTGTACAACTTCCTGATGGCACATTGGGTGTATTGCCTGAAGAGTGGATAAAAAAATATTCGCTTTTTTTCCGTGTCGGAGAAAACAAACAGGAAAAACTGAGGCTCTCCAAATATCATATCAGCATCATCGATGAACTTTATGAAAACCGCGATGAGAATGAAATCGAGATCGAACTGGAAGGAAAATACGAAAAGCTGAGAGAATTCAAACGCATCAAAGAGATACAGGCGCCCGAAAATCTGAAAACCATACTGCGTCCTTATCAGCAAAGCGGATTTCAATGGCTTAATTTTTTAAGTGAAGTTGGTTGGGGAGGAATTCTTGCTGATGACATGGGTCTTGGTAAAACCATCCAGGCACTTACATTTTTACAACACCTAAAAGACAAGCAGGGGTCTTTGTTTGCACTCGTAGTTTGTCCGACTACCCTGATGTATAACTGGGAAAACGAACTTAAAAAATTCACACCTTCGCTTAGATATCACATTCATCATGGATCTCAACGATTAAATAACACCAAACTACTAAAGCAACACGAAGTCATCATCACAACATACGGAACGATGCGAAGTGATGTCCGATTGCTTTCTGAACTACAGTTTGACAGCATCATTCTTGATGAAAGCCAGGCCATTAAAAACCCACAAAGCAAAGTGGCGAAAGCTTCTGTTTTACTGAAGGCAAATCATCGGATTTGCATGAGTGGAACGCCGCTTCAGAACAATACTTTTGATGTATACGCACAGATGAATTTTCTCAATCCGGGTATGCTTGGTAGTATCGAGCATTTTCGAAATGATTTTGCCACACCTATTGATAAGTTTGGTGAACCTGAACAGAAAGAACATCTGAGAAGATTACTGTATCCGTTTATTCTCAGAAGGACAAAAGAACAGGTAGCCAAAGATCTTCCTGAAAAAACAGAGACAGTACTTTATTGTGAAATGAATACCGAGCAACGTAAAATCTATGATGCTTACAGAAACGAGTATCGTTCTAGAATTCTGGGCACAATTGATGAAGTAGGCATCGGAGGATCACAGCTCACAATTCTGCAAGGCTTGATGAAGCTTCGGCAGATCTGCGATTCACCCTCAATTATGAACGAAGAAGAAAAATTGCCGAATGTATCCATCAAACTGGAAGAGCTGAGTCGTGAACTTCAGGAAAACATCAGCAATCACAAGGCACTTGTGTTTTCACAATTTCTGGGCATGCTTGCACTAATCAGAGAAAAACTGGAAGAGCTAGGAATTCCTTATGTATATTTTGACGGATCCACTTCTGCAGCCGACAGGGAAAAAGCAGTCAGAACTTTTCAGGAAGATGACAGCATCCGCGTATTTCTGATTTCACTGAAGGCGGGAGGGGTTGGTCTGAATTTAACAGCAGCCAGTTACGTATTTATTGTTGACCCCTGGTGGAATCCGGCTGTTGAACAACAAGCCATCGACAGAACTCACCGTATAGGACAGACGAACAATATTTTCGCGTATCGCATGATCTGTAAGGATACAATTGAAGATAAAATACTGGTACTTCAGGAGAAAAAGAGAGCCCTTGCAAGAGACCTTATTTCTGATGATACCGGATTTGTTAAGTCGCTTTCCAGAGAGGACGTAGAATATCTGTTTAGTTAGATGTAAAATAAATATTTACTCCGGTCATCATATAATCATGATAACTCGGCACGAACAATTTTATCTTCCTGTTCAAGCAAAAGCTGATACAGCTTTGTTGTTACCGGATGAAGTCCTGGTTTTCCAATGACAGAATCATTGACAGAATAAACCGGGACAATTCTTTTTGACGTACTGCTGATGAAAACTTCAGAAGCAGCATAGAGTTCCTCAATTGAAACAGACCTGCATTCAATCTTCATGATTTCTCCGGC
>JBIIPV010000076.1:0-5537 GCA_044342435.1 Lacibacter sp.
ATGTAAACCATCAACGGAATAAAGCAGGTTGATTTTTTCGCGATCCTTCATATCAATTGGAAGAGACAACAGGTTACCATTATCAAACCAACGAATAATACTTTCATAAGGGTTGGCAGAGACCTCACTGGATTTTCTTTGCTTTTTCTTTTCCGGAGTTGGGAAATAATGAACAAATCTTGACCTGATCGCTTTGTCGATCAGGTTCACCGAAACCTGATAAGAACCTTCCTGCTCACCTTCATATACCAACTCAATCTTTCCGGTTAATGAAGGAATAATGCCTGCTAAATCGCTGATCCACACCTGTGTTTTTTTCTCTTTCTTTAAAATGGCTCTTCGTTCAGCAGTACTGACTGCGTTCTCCAAAGCAGATATTGTCAATCTTGCACTAACTCCGCTTTTCTGATCAACCCATTCACTGCTTCTGGCTTCGAATGCGACCTGCTCAATGATGGTTTTGATCAAATCGGCTGCTTCCACTTTTTGTAACTGCTCCTTTTTCACTCTTGCTTCCTGTGAAGTAATGGCAAGACCCGTTTCCAACTCACGCGGGTAATGCGTGAGTATCTGACTTTCAATCCGGTCTTTCAATGGAGTAACAATCGATCCACGATTGGTATAATCTTCAGGGTTGGCAGTGAAAACAAATAGAATATCCAGTGGCAGACGCATCTGATAGCCACGGATCTGCACATCCCCTTCTTCCAGCAAATTAAACAAAGCCACTTGTATTCTTGCCTGAAGATCCGGAAGTTCATTGATGACAAAAATGCATCTGTTGCTACGCGGAATCATCCCGTAATGGATGACACGTTCATCAGCGAAACTCAGTTTCAAGTTAGCCGCTTTAATCGGATCAATGTCTCCAACCAGATCGGCGACGCTCACATCTGGTGTGGCCAGCTTTTCGGCATAACGTGCATCCCTGTGCAACCACTCAATCGGTGTCTGATCGCCCATCTTTTCAATCAATTCTTTGGCGTAATGAGATACCGGATGAAAAGGATCATCTTTTGTTTCACTACCGGCCACTACAGGAATAAATTCATCCAGCAGTGCTGTCATCTGCCTCGCCATCCTCGTCTTTGCTTGTCCCCTTAAGCCCAAAAACAAAATATTGTGGCGAGATAGTAAAGCTCTTTCAACTTCGGGTATCACCGAATTTTCATATCCTATAATTCCTTCAAAAACAGGATTCCCCTTTAATAATGCCTGTAATAAATTTTCACGGACTTCTTCTTTGATACATCGAGAAATGTAACCGCTTTTCTTTAACTCTCCGAGTGTTTTTGCTGATGTTGTCATTCACATACTGATTTAAATCTTTCATCATATAGCAGATGAAAAGACATATTTATTTCAAAATAGATTTTTTCTTTTTCCATTTTCAAAATCCCTGAACACGAAACTGCCGAGATGATCGGGAGAAGCGAAGTAGGCTTTGCCTCTGTTCATTTCCGTAAACTCTTGTACAAACTGCTGCAGATAAGGATCGGAGGCAATCATGAATGTTGTAACAGGTATTTTCAGTTTTTTACACTGAGCAGCAAGTGTCAGACAACGATTGGCAATTTTGCGATCAAGTCCGAAACTGTTTTTGTAATAGCGACTACCCTGCTTCAGACATGTAGGCTTTCCGTCTGTGATCATGAATATTTGCTTGTTCGCCGTTTTTCTTCTCCGAAGAAGTTCCATTGCAAGTTCCAAACCCGCAACAGTATTTGTATGAAAAGGCCCTACTTCCAGGAACGGAAGGTCTTTGATTTCAACCTGCCAGGCATCATTGCCAAATACAACAATATCGATCGTGTCTTTCGGATATCTGGTGGTGATGAGTTCACTCAATGCCATTGCTACTTTTTTAGCCGGTGTGATGCGATCTTCTCCGTATAGAATCATCGAGTGAGAAATATCAATCATGAGTACCGTTGAACTGTTTGTTTTATAATCGGTCTCTCTGATTTCAAGATCATCTTCATTCAAATGAAACTGATCGATACCATGATGAATTTGAGCATTGAAGATGGAACGTGTATAATCAATCTGCTCATGGCTGTCGCCAAACTGAAAAGGCCTTGTTTCCGGATTGAGTTCTTCTCCCCTCCCGCTTCGAAATGTAGAGTGATTGCCTTCTGTTTGCTTTTTGAGCTTTCCGAAAATCTCTTCAAGGGAGCGGCGACGAATGGCCTGTTCCGAACGAGCGCCGGGTTGGAGTATGCCGGTATCGCCTTCTTCTTTCAAATAACCTTTCTCACGTAGTTCATCTATAAAATCACCCATCCCGTATTTATCATCAGTTAACTGATATTTTCTGTCGAGCTGGTTCATCCACTCCATCGCCTCCCCCACATCGCCACCGGTATGCATCAACACCTGCAGAAAAATATCCAGCAGCTGCTCGAAGCGAGACTTTTTATTAGCAGAATTATCAATACCTGAGAAAAGATATCCATTCATCATTTGCAAGTTAAGCCGAACAGAGAACTTTAGATTAACATTCCAATCCACAGCTTGTTCAAAAAAAGATGAAAGCAGCGGCAACTGTTTGCTTAATTTTAAACGACTGTAATATTTTAACACCAGGAATCAAACATTCAGCATGACCAAAATATTCAAATCATTCGTACTAATCCTTATCTCAGGCATACTTATTTGTTCATGTGGACAACCACGTTTGTTATTGAAAGAGAAAGTTGCAATCGATACACTTCGGATACACCTTGCCACCAATACCATTCAGCAGTTTGAATATAAGCTGGCGATAGAAAGAAAAGCAGAACATTACACGGAAGTATTCAACAAAGAGGAACATCCCTTTTATCTGAAACTGGTAACAAATCCTACGTTGGCAGATTGTGAACTAGATTTTCTGAAAACAAAATTTGTAAGTAAGAAAAGAAGCAAATGGGCAACGGTGATCAGTTCTGCCGGCATTGCAACGGCCACCATACTTCTCACCACCAATTTTTTTCTTCCTGTGGGATGGCTTTATATACCCAATGCCCGCACAACACTCAGGGCAAGCTTATCTCCGGATCTCACGGAATTAAAAGAATTTCCAAGCGTAACAATTCTCAGCAGTGGCATGTATCGCAAATATGAAAAACAAGTTGATCTGCAAAGCACCAAAGTGCTGAAGTATTTGATTGAAATGGTGCGGCATATTGAAAACGAATACAAGGCTAATAAAGGAATTACAACTCAATAAATTTAAAATGATTTAGGGAAGATGAGCTTTTAGCGATAAATTCTTTTTACAAAGAATAGCCCTGCGTTTAACTCCTTTTCTCTTTTCTCTGCACCAAAGAAAATTATAACCTTACAATAGTACAATAATCCGATTTCCAACATAAGATAAGAATACACACCTACAATCAATGCGCCATAATGACTCGCAACCCATTTAACACGCGCCACATTGTCTGATTTAATTTTGGTTTAGAGTAAAAAAGACATTTGATTCATAATCGGTTTTTTATTTGATGCTGTTTATGAAAACAAATGAAAAAGAAAACAGAACCCACGGCTGAAAAAAAACAAATTGACATTGCCTAAATAAAATACTAACACAAGTTGGTTTTGGTTATACCCTGCCCTTTCCAGGGCGGGGATTTTTTATTAAATTATGTTAATAAAGCACAATAACTTCTTTAAAAATATCTTTGTACAACATACGGCACTGTTTGCCGTTTTTCATTTATGATAGAAAGACAAAAATCAAATAAAGAATTCTCAGTGATGCCGTTCAATCGCACAACTTCAATTCTTCTATTTCTATTTTTATTTCAAAGTCAACTCTTTGCTCAATACATCCCCGACTCATCATCTTCTCAAATCATCAATAATGAAATAAAACCACAGATACCTATTCTGACTGACACAATTTTACGCATTAAAAACCTGCAACCTTTTTTCACATTGCATGTTGACAGTACACTTCGTTATCAATTAGAAATAAATAAGGAACCGGGAGGGTATTATTGGTATTTAAAAAACGCGCCTGTCGGATTAAAAATCGACAAAGACAATGGCGAACTATTCTTCAAAGCCTCTAAATCTTATTTTCTTAGTGGCCGTCTTAAGTATGACACGGAATATAAAGTGCAG
Organism: Lacibacter sp.; assembly: GCA_044342435.1. Lineage (GTDB taxonomy): Bacteria > Bacteroidota > Bacteroidia > Chitinophagales > Chitinophagaceae > Lacibacter. The sequence goes on from JBIIPV010000076.1 coordinate 4,111, forward strand.
CTGGGTGTTCAGAATTTAAATAACCCTCAGGAAAAAACAGATACTGCATTCTCCCTCATCTTTTACAATACCGAAATTATTCCCAGCCGTCTTCATGCTTCTATCGTCAGTCCTGTGATGCTGGATGAAGGTGATAGTTTGAGTTTCAGCATTCACTGTATTGCAGGCAGTTTCCCTTTTGAATCCGTGAAGCCGGAATCAAATTATCTCATCAAAAATCACAGCGTAATTCAGAAATGTGAAGATGTATTTTCATGGAGGATTCCTTATGATTTCATCAGAGAAAATGATTCTTCAAAAGTAAGAACACTGGTGCTGAGATTTACGGGCACAGATAAATTCGGCAACCAGGATACTGCCACTGTTCAGGTCATCATCAGAAATGCCATCAATTTCAAAGAGAAAAAAGTAGAGTATGATCAGATGACGGATGAAATCAGGCAATATAATCTGAAATTAAAAATGACTTTTCGTACGCTTGATCGAAAAATCAGAAAAAATAAAAACACACGCCTTAGTTTTGACATGACTTCAGCCTCAACCGCACTGGGAGGTACAATATTTTCATCTCTGTCAACATCTGATCAAAAGACTGCAGGCCGTATTTTACCAAGTATAGGTGTAGCCCTTGTACCCGTAAAAGAAGCCGTTTCACCCAATCGTGTTTATGAACAAAACTCCGCAGCTTTGTTGAGAGCTAGCATTAAAAGACTGGATTATCTGCTTTCTGAATATGCACTGATTGGAGCAGAAGATCCCGACATCAACTACAAAACCAATAAGCTCAGAAGTGAATTAAAACAAATACAATTGCAACTGATAGAAATACCACTGGAAGAAACAATAGGAGAAGATGCTGAAATCCTCGATCAGTATTTCAACAATCCTAAAGTAAACAAGAAGTACAGGTTGAGAAAAAAAAGAAAGTCATGAAAGAAACATCAATTCATTTCAGAAAACCTAACCCTGAAGTTCCTTTCCGGTAAATGAGAAAGGAAGTAACATAGAAGTTTCAGGGATGACCATCACTTTCCCTTCCATACCTCCTAAAATTAACTTAATTGGCTTGCCTGCTTTATATACATTTTCCTGCAACGCCTGTCTGCACACGCCGCAGGGTGTAATGGGGGTATGATCCGATCCATTTTCATTTTGGTAACTGATTGCCATTTTCACGATAGCTGCCTGCGGGTAAGATGAGGATATCGCAGCGAGCACCACCCTTTCCGCACAAAGTCCTGCCGGGAAAGAAGCGTTTTCCTGATTGGCGCCGGCAACTGTTTCACCGTTATCTAGTAATGCTACTGCACCTACATGAAATTTTGAATATGGAGCATAAGAAAGCCTTGTGGCTTCACGTGCCTGCTTCAGCAACCATTGATCTTCTTCGTACAATTCATCTGAAGATACATATTCTTCATACTTGA
>JBIIPV010000075.1:0-5537 GCA_044342435.1 Lacibacter sp.
TCCTTTTTTTTTAGACTTTGACGACATATCGAAATAAGCAAAATCAGTTCAAGATAAATTACATTATCCTTTTCGCAGTTGCCCCATCCATACTTTTTTCCCTTGAATCTTTCTTACCAGATACATAACCCCTACAAGTATGAAAAAGAAAGGTCCGAGAAACCCAAGCAAAGCGATAAACCTTGTTCCGTAAAACTGTTCCATCGGTCTTCTTAATCTTTCAGCAATGATGTACATACTCGGTACCATCATCAAAGTGAGGAAAAATGAAAAAACCAGTCCGTATATAATTGTCCAACTCAAAGGCCCCCAGAAAACAACACTGTCTCCTCCAAAAAATATTTTAGGATTCAAATGCTGAAAGAATGAAACGAAATCAATATTGAAACCAACCGCAAGAGGTATAAGCCCAAACATGGTGGCAAGTGCTGTCAATAAAACAGGGATGATTCTGATTTTACCGGCCTGGATGGCTGCCTCCCTGGTTTTATATCCCCTCTTTCTCAGTTCATCAGTAAATTCAATCAAAAGAATTCCGTTTTTAATCACAATCCCTGCAAGACCCACAACGCCCACACCCATCATAATGGTGGCAATTGTTTTCCCCGTAAGCGCATACCCAATCAATACACCAATGACACTAAAGAATATTTCAGTCACAACAATGAACGGCTTGCTCATCGAATTAAACTGTAATACCAGAATGAGAAATATCAATCCGATTGAAATCATTAAAGCGGTACCAAGAAAAGCAGCTGTTTCAGCCTCCTGTTCACTTTGGCCACTCTGACGGATCGTAATGTCCTCCGGTATCAGCACTTTGCTTTTGAAATCATCTATTTTGGTTTTAAGCGCCGCATTGATGGAAGCTGTTTTACTTGGATCTGCAACATTCGACTGAAGCTGAATGGTGCGCTTTAAGTTTTTACGTTTAATTCCTCCGCTGGTGTTTGTATAATCAAACTTGGCCACTGTATTGATGGGGATCTGTTTGATTTGCCCTGTATTGAAATCGCGGAAAGTAATTTTCATGTTCATCAGTTCGGTGATGCTGTTACGCTTCAGGTCGCTGTAACGTACTTGTATCTTGTATTCATCATCCCCCTGTTTTAGTTTTCCAACTTCTTTACCAAAAAGAGCTGTACGGATTTCAAGGCCTACCTGCGCCGTACTGATTCCTTCTAGCATGGCCCTCTCTCTGTCAACTGTTACCGTGATCTCCGGATTATTCAGATCAACATCAAGCTGTAAGTTGTCGATTCCTTCAACACGGTTTGTATCGAGATAATTATAGAGATCCTGTGACACTTTCGCAATCTTGGCAAAGTCTTCTCCAATCACTTCAATATTTACTGGAGGATCTGTAGGAGGACCCCCATCTTCCTTTTCTACACTGATGGCTGCGCCAGGGATATTCTTAATGCTGTTTCTTATCTGATCAAGATATATACCTGTGGATTTACCATGACGTTTTTCAAATTCCACAAATGAAACCTGTATTCTTCCAAGATTAGGTTGCACACTTCTGTTGTTGTCGCGAGGATTATTGGCACTGACAGCAACATTTGTAATGATACTCTCTACGATAGATCCAGGTTGTCCGGGCTTCTCTTTTTCAAGAATATTGTACACTTTGGATTCCAGAACACGCGTTACGGAATCAGTATATTTCACATCTGTACCTACCGGCATTTTTAAATATACATAGATGAAGTTGGGATCTCCACTTGGAAAAAACGTTGTGGGGTTTCCTCTGAAAATAATCATCATTAAAGCGACGGGGAAGAGAACAAAAAGACTGATCAGCAAATAAACAGGTCTTCTTGCTACCAATGCCCATCTGAGCAGTTGCTCATATTTATTCATCAATGGCGGCAATACTTTTTCCTGGAAGAAATAAATCGAATCACGTAACACAAAACGATTCAGCAATATCAGCAATGCAAGGAAAAATAAAAAGTTTCCTGTGCCATGGTTACCAATGAGGTGATTCAAAATACCTATTATCCAGAACGCCCACCAATACCATTTTTTGAAAATTGCTTTCTTCGGAGTATCGTATTCTCTTCCTTCCGGCTTCATGAAACTAACTGCAAAAACAGGGTTCATGATGAAAGCCACAATCAGAGAAGCTGCGAGAGTAAGAATTAGCATCGTAGGAAGGTAAATCATGAATTTACCTATGATCCCTTTCCAGAATAAGAGTGGGAAAAACGGAGCAAGTGTTGTGGCAGTTCCGGCCAATACAGGTATAAATACTTCACCAGCTGCCTCTTTTGCACTTCGAAGTACCGGAACTTTTCCATTATTATAAATCCGATGGGTATTTTCAATGACCACTATCGCATCATCCACAATAATTCCGAGTCCGAATAAAAGTGCAAATAATACAATGAAATTCAGAGTAACACCTGTACCAACAATATAATCAGCCAATGGTAAAAACAGGAATGCAACGAATACACTCAACGGAACACTCAATGCCACGAAGAATGCGTTGGTTACTCCCATGAAAAACATCAGAATTAAAAGCACAAGAACAAATCCGATGATGATTGTATTAACGAGCTCGTCGAAAGATGTTTTTGTTTGCTTACTCTGATCTCCGGTGATCGTTACTTTCAAATCTTTGGGAAGGAGATCATTCTGCTGCATTTCAGCAACAACAGATTTAATTCGGTCAGCTGCATTGATGAGATTCTCGCCGCTTCTTTTCACGATGTTCAGCGTAATCACGTTCTTGCCATCCAACCGTGCAAAACTTTCTCTTTCCTTCACCGTATCTTTTAGCGAAGCAATATCTTTCAGATAGATTGGAGCGCCGCTCACGTTCTTCACAATGATATGATTCAGGTCTTTGGAATCTCCAAACTGACCCCGTATCCGAATGGTGCGTCTCATATCACCCACCTCTACCTGACCACCGCTGATATCATTGTTTTCACGACGAATGGCATTTTCAATATCATTGAACGTCACACGTGCACCAGCCATTCTGAGTGGATCAACATTAATTTGTATTTCTCTTTCCGGAGCTCCTACAATATCAGCTCTTGTAATTTCTTTCAACTCCTCAAAACGATCTTGAAGCTTATCGGCATATTGCTTTAGTTTAACCGCATCATATTCGCCGCTGATATTGACAAACATGATTGGTATTTCACTGAAAGCGAATTCCTGCACATCCGGTTGAACCGTTAAATCCTGAGGCAGATCAGACTTCGACTTATCAACCGCATCTTTCACCTTTTGTTTGGCAAGAGCCACTTTTACATCGGTATCAAATTCAACCACGATCAGAGAGAAATCCTGTTGAGATGTTGATTGCACCTTGATCACCCTTGCACCGCTGATACTCTTAATTTGCTTTTCGATGGGTCGCGTTACTAAATTTTCAATATCGGCAGGAGAGTTCCCTACATATACGGTAGCTACTGAAATAGTAGGTACTACGATATCAGGAAATTGCTCTTTAGGTAAAGTATTGAATTTAATCAGACCATAAGCCGTAATGATGATGGTAATGATATAGATGGCAGTGCGATTATCAACACTCCAGCTGGTAGGCCCAAACTCACGAAATTTTTGTTTGACCCCTTCAAAGAAATTTTTTTGCATATTGACTCATTTATTGTCATGCCGCAAGGCGGCTGATTTCAGCTTAATTGGATGAAAGAAACAGACTGATCAATCACGTTCTGATATTATTTAGTTCTGATCAGCTGGCGATCATATACTCCCTGATATCCTTCCGATATCAATATCATACCTGCATCAAGACCCGATTTAATTTCAATCAATTCATTATAAGATTCGCCTGTAATTACATTTTTCTTAATTGCAAGCTTTCTGCCCTTTGTATCATCTTCAACCACGTACACATATTTACCTTTTTCATCAGACTGAACAAGATTAACAGGTATTACAACTGCCTGTGTGGCACTATAATCTTTTATACGAACTGTTGCCAATGAGTTAGGACGCAATGTTCCACCGGGAACTGCCGCCTCTGCTGTAAATGTTCTTGTATTTGGGTTGATCAGTAAGGATGTTCGACGAATTGTTGATGTAAACTCCTTATTCATATCAGGAACGCTCACAACAACTGCACTGCCATTGCCTATGCGCGACATATAATTTTCGGGGATTTCAACGACAGCTTTGAGTGTGCTGTTATTGACGATTCGTATTTGCGGACCAAACTGAGTAGCCCCTGTAAAAAATTCGCCCACTTTCACATTCACCAGATCAGCTACACCATCAGCGGGTGCATACACCGTAAACTGACGAATTTGTTCATTGCTTGTAGCAATTGCGCGTTCAAGTGCTTCTACCTGGGTTCTGGCCTGTAACAACTGAACTTCAGAACCAATATTCTGCTTCCACAAATTTTCAGTACGCTGTAATAATTCTTTGGCTAATACCAGTTGAGTTTCGTTTATTTTCACTTGCTGACGAAGCAATCTGTCATCCAGTTTCAATACCAATTGACCTTTCTTTATAAGATCACCTTCTTTGATATTGATTTCTGTTACAACCCCTCCCTGTCCGTTTGGTGGTGCGATATAAGAAATCTGATCAGCATCAATCTTTCCCTGTAAGTCAATGTAATGAGAAAAATCCTGAAGAGATACTGGAGTAATTCCAACAAGCTTTGCCTTTGCCAGAGAAGCTGCTGAAGTATCCATCACTGCAATCTCCTCTTCCAGTTTTTTTATTTTCCCGGAGATGTCTGCTTGTTCCTTGCGAAGCTTTTCTAACTGTGCTTTCTTATTGACAAGATCTCCAGACTGTTTGTTATTTCCGCAAGAAAAAACAAAAAGCATCATCACGAGAAATAATAAGTTCAGATGATTTTTTTTCATAACCAGATGAGTATTTAGAATGTATATATTATGCATTTTATTTATGATCAGATTTAATTTTCAGCCAGCCGGCCCGTAGCTTTTCTGTAATTGATTTTTGCTTGCACTGCATTATAAAGTGATTCAAAATAACTTCCCTGTGCTCGCTGCCATTCCGTATCACTCAGGAGCACTTCGAAAGTGGATCCAAGTCCTTCTTCATATTTTTTTCGGGCAGTCAGAAACACCTTCTCCGCAAGTTCCATATTTTTTTTCTGAGCATCCATATTCAGAATTGCATTTCTGAGATTGATCTTGGCAACTGAAAATTCCAAATCAACCGCTTGCTGAAACTGCACTGTTTTGTTTTTTGTTTTTTCCAGCTCATACTGCGCCTGAAGCATTTTATTTTTCCGCTGCATCCCATCAAACAGTGTCACATTCATACTCAAACCAATCAGATTTGAATTGAACCAAAACCAGTTCTTCCCTGTAAAAGAAGAGAAGTCTCTGTTTTGCTGGCCCTGTTGCTGAAACTGGTAAAAGAAAGCAAGGGTGGGTATTCCTCCGAGTTTATACCGGCGCACATCAATGGCTCCAAGTTTCTGAGCTGTTTGAAGAAGCTTGTATTCACTTCTGGCTGAATAATCTACTTTATCATCAACAGGCAATTGCGATTTGATCAGATCTTCA
>JBIIPV010000002.1:0-19052 GCA_044342435.1 Lacibacter sp.
ACTCCTTTGCTTCTTTTGTAGTCGTGTTTGCTCATGGTTCAATTATTTTCTGAATAAATTTCTTTTTTTGGTTTTGTCTTTTTCAAGAATCAATAGACTTACATCACGTGCGAGTTTGGTAAGAGAGGCACTGTCTGTTCCATCATACCATCCCCGTATCACCCTGTTTTTATCAAGCAGATAAAATTTGTCGGTATGCAGAAACGAAGTATCTATATTTCCGCCATCAATAATCCCCGCTTTGAATTCATTAAAAGCCAGATCATAAATCGCTTTCTTCTCTCCCGTCAGCATCCACCAGTTGTGATGCCTCACACCAAAGCGGTCGGCATAACGCTTCAAAGCTAATACACTGTCGCGGACAGGATCAACAGAGAAGGAAAGAAAATGAACAAGGGTGTCGTTTTTCAGATAGCTGTCCTGCAATTTCTTCATGTTCTTTGTCAGTGTCGGACAAGGATTCGGACAACGGGTAAAGAAAAAATCGACGATTAAAATTTTGTTTTTAAGATCATCGGCACAAACCTGTTTGCCAAGCTGGTTGGTAAGACAAAAATTAGATACCCTGTGCCATACGGTGTCATTTACCAGTTTCCCATTTATTGTTTTGGTGATAACGGAATCGTGAAACCAGCGCCGGGGCATATCAACAGCATCTTCACTTGCATTTTTCACCAGGAAATAGGCAAGTACCGGCGCGCCCACCACAAACAACAAAACGATTAATGCCCGCTGACTCATATTATATGTGACAATTCAGTCTTAAAAAAGTTTGTCCCGACAGCCCCTTTTCGGGTTTGACGGGACAAATCATACAGTCGTTTATAAGATTAATGCTTTTCTGCTCCGTGTGAGGAATGAGAAGGCTGCTCATGCTTAACAGGATCTAAAGGCTTGTACTCGTTACGCAGATTCTTCCAAGAGTCCCCATCCCACAAAAACGCAATGATAAACCAGACGAATAATAAGAGAGGAACAATAATTGTCATTATCAGGTTGCGTACCTCTTCTCCCAAGTGCATGAAAATAGATACAATGTAAAAGGCTTTTGCAAAAGAAAGAATGATCACTGTTCCCTTAAACATAAGATCAACCGTCTCGCTGAAATCGGTTGCATAAAGCAGGTATCCAATTCCCAGTTCAATGATGGTGATGACCGATAATAAGAGAGTGGTTTTAAAAATCTTCTTTTTTGACGATTCCGTTGGTGCATCGTGCGGAATGCTGACCTCTCCTCCAAATGTTTGATGTTCCATATTTATCTTTTGGAATAATTAAATTGTAATGATGTTATACGAGATAGAAAAACAGGAAAACGAAAACCCATACCAGGTCCACAAAGTGCCAGTATAGTCCTATTTTCTCAATCATGAGATAATGGCCCCTTCTTTCAAATACACCCTTCCATGCCATGATGGTGACGATGATATTGATGACCACACCGGAGAATACGTGGAAACCGTGAAAACCGGTGATGGTGAAGAAGAAATTAGAAAAATTGCTGGATGCGATTGTACCGTCGGCATTTGGAAAAGGATTTCTACCCCACCATGCATTTTCATGATAAAGATGTGTCCACTCCCAGGCCTGACAACCCAGGAAAGCAAAACCTCCGATGATGGTCCACAACATCCATTTGATTACTCCTTTCTTATTGCCACGATGACCTTCGTGTACCGCAAGCACCATCGTTACAGAGCTGACGATCAGGATAAATGTCATCAAACTCACAAATACAAGCGGAAGGTTTGCGTGTCCCGCAAACGGAAAAGACTTAAATACAAAGTTTGGATCAGGCCATGAATTGCTGGAGAAACGAACTGTTCCGTATGAAATGAGGAATGCGCCAAATGTGAATGCGTCACTCATCAAGAAATACCACATCATCAATTTTCCATACTCCACGTTGAAGGGACTCTTGCCTCCGCTCCACCATTTTTGGTTTGCCGGTACTGAATGTGCCATTTAATCTTATTTTATGTTCAGTTGTTAAGGGTTTATTTTAGGATACCAGTAAGAAAAATACAAACAGGTATATCCACAACAGGTCAACAAAATGCCAGTATATAGCAGCCACTTCTATGGGTGTACTGCTGTAATAGCGGCGAGTACTGCTGAATGCCCGGAAAAAAATCACGAGCAATGCAATCACTCCACCAACCATATGCAGACCGTGTACACCTGCAATGATATAGAAGAAAGAACCAGCCACACTATCCTTAAGTGTAATTGGCTCCGGCTGATTTTGCATGCTTATAAAACCGGTAATCTGCAGTGTTACAAATGCAATGCCCAACAAGGCTGTTGCAGTAATCAGCTGGCGATACAGGTTCATTTTCCGCTGACGAAATGCTTGCTGCGACAAGTGAATCGTTCCACTACTCAGCAAAATCACGAAAGTTGACCAGTAAAAGAGCTTTGGCATTTGTATGGGCTGCCAACCCGCCATGTTGCTTTTCACAATGTAGGCACTGGTAAAACCAGCAAACATCATTGTGATGCTTCCGATGGCAATCCACAAGAGAAACTTGTGCGGATGCATTTTTTGGTTTTGTTCACGCATAGTCAACTCACTCTTCATCTTAAATGGTTTAACCCAGCTTATCTATTTTGTCAGCAAGCAGTGCGAGCAGCACTACCGGCAAATAAATGTAACTACTAAACATCACCCTCCTTGCACTCCCTACATCCATCTTCACATACAGTTTCACGCATTGCAAGAGAATGAAGATATTGGCTGCAAGCAAGATCCACATGCTCACGATTCCACTCATTTCAAAGAGGTATGGCAGAAAGCCAACCGGCACCATGAGCAATGAATAAATCACGGTCTGCAGTGCTGTGAATTTCGTTGGTCCCTGCTGCGAAGGCAACAATTTGAAACCGGCTTTGCTGTAATCCCCGTGTGCTACCCAGGCGATGGCCCAGAAATGCGGAAACTGCCACAGAAACTGAATCGCAAACAAAATCCATCCTCCCGTCCAGCTGAAATCATTTTCGCTGTATGCTGCTGCCCATCCAATCAAACAAGGCAATGCCCCGGGAATGGCACCAATCAGTACCGCTGATGAATTGACTTTTTTCATCGGTGTATATACAAAACCATATAACACCAGACTCAACAGCCCAAGCAATGCAGCATAATGACTAAAGAAGTGCCATAAAATAAAAATCCCGGCAACAGCTGACACAAGAGCAAAAGCCGAAGCTTCGGCCGACGACATCCTTCCAGAAGCCACAGGTCGTGAAGAAGTTCTCTTCATCATCGCATCTGTTGATGCTTCTGCAATCTGATTGATGGCGTTTGCGCTGCCTGTCACCAGCATGCCTCCCAAAAATAAAAGAACTATACTCTTCAAATCGAACTCCACAATATTCGGTGCCATCATGTATGAAATCACACTGCTGAAGACAACCGTAAAACTCAGCGTGAACTTAACCAGCAAGGCATAATCTTTCAACTTTCCCGACAGCGTTGCGGTCGGTTGTTTCTCTTTCTTATGCTCCTCAGAACTGTTCACATTTATTTTTTGATGTACTTCAGTCTTTACAACAGAAGCACAATCTGTTTTGCTTAATGCTTACTTTCATCCGCTCCAACCGGTGTGGTTTGAGGAATGAACTCTTTTCCGTCTTTGCCGTAATCATACGACCAGCGATGCACCTCAGGAATATCGCCTTCCCAGTTACCATGCCCTGGATTGATCGGTGTCGTCCACTCGAGTGTATTTGCGCCCCAAGGATTTTGCGTCGTTACTTTTCTTCCTTTCCAGATGCTGTAGAAGAAGTTGAAGAGGAATAACAACTGAACAAGAAACACCAGGATGGAAACAATACTAATGAACTGGTTGAGTGTTCCGAAATGCTTGAAGGATTCCCAAATATCAAACTTATAATAACGGCGAGGCATACCTGCTAAACCTTCATAGTGCATTGGCCAGAAAATCAGATACGCTCCAATCATCGTTACCCAGAAGTGCACATAGCCAAGCGTATTATTCAAATAGCGGCCGTACATTTTTGGATACCAGTGATAGATACCGGCAAACATGCCGAACATCGACGCCACACCCATCACAATGTGGAAGTGTGCAATTACGAAATATGTATCATGAAGATGAATATCGAGTGCGGAGTTTCCGAGGAAGATCCCTGTAAGACCTCCTGAAATGAACAGACTCACAAATCCGATTGCAAACATCATGGCCGGGGTAAAGCGGATGCTTCCTTTCCAGATGGTCGTGATCCAGTTGAACACTTTGATGGCAGAAGGTACCGCAATCAACAATGTAAGAAGCACGAAAAACGCACCGAGGAACGGATTGAGGCCGGTCACAAACATGTGGTGCGCCCATACAAGGAATGCAAGAATGGCGATCGCGAACAAAGATCCGATCATAGCCATGTATCCAAATATAGGTTTGCGGCTGTTGACAGACAGAATTTCTGAAACCATGCCCATGGCGGGTAAAAGAATGATATATACTTCCGGATGGCCGAGGAACCAGAACAAGTGCTGATACAGAATGGCACTTCCTCCTTCGTTTGGCAGGGCCTGACCGTTGATGAAAATATCACTCAGATAGAAACTTGTTCCAAAATGACGATCGAATATCAATAATATAAATCCTGAGAATAATACAGGGAATGATAATACACCAAGGACAGCCGTGAAGAAGAATGCCCAGATTGTAAGCGGCATCCTCGTCATGCTCATTCCTTTCGTACGCATATTCAGTACTGTTGCAATGTAGTTGAGGCCACCTAATAAAGAAGACACCACAAACAATGCCATCGACACCAACCACAAATCCATACCAACTTTAGAACCGGGCGAAGCTTCACCCAGCGCACTCAAAGGTGGATAAGCTGTCCATCCTCCGCTGAAAGGACCGGTCTGCACAAACAGAGAACTCAACATCACAATACTAGCGATGAAGAAGAACCAGTAAGAAAGCATATTCATAAAAGGAGAAGCCATGTCGCGCGCTCCGATCTGTAATGGAATCAGAAAGTTGGAGAACGTACCACTCAGTCCGGCTGTTAATACGAAAAACACCAGCACTGTACCGTGCATCGTTACCAATGCATAATAGGCTTCCGCCTGAAGTTGTCCGCCACGTGCCCATTCGCCTAATAAATCTTCCAGCCAAGGGAATTTTGCATCAGGATAGCCGAGCTGTAAGCGGAAAATAACAGAAAACAAACCGCCAATCAAGGCCCAGAACATCCCAGTAATTAAAAATTGCTTGGCGATGGTTTTGTGATCCTGACTAAAAACATACTTGGTCAGAAACGTTTCATGGTGATGATGTCCATGATGGGTTTCGTCATGTGATTCATGAAGAACGCTCGCTCCGTGTACATGTGTGGTTTCAATACTCATATGCTTTTCTTTTTCCTCTGGTGAATATTATTTAATCAACGACGCAGTTGTTTTTGTTCCGGTCGTATCTGATTTTTCTGTTTTTGGTGCTGCAGGTTCCTTATCAGGATTGGCTACAAAATAATTTGGTTTTTGCTTCGCCATCCACGCATCGAACTCTTCCTGTGTCACCACTTCAATGATTCCTTTCATGGAATAGTGACCGTTGCCGCACATCTGATCGCAGGATATTTCATAAGCAAAGTTGGGATTGCCTGTTCTCTCTTTCATTTCCTTGGTGGTGTACTTCGGCGTAAACCAAAGTGTTGTTGGAATACCAGGAACTGCATCCATCTTCATTCTGAAATGAGTCAGACCCACGTCATGAATCACATCACGGCTGCCAATGATCAGCTTCACCGGACGCCCTTTCACGATATACATGGTTGAGGTTGTCACGATGTCGTCGAAGTTGGCAGGATCAGCTTTCAGTTTTAAATTCTCATTATCCGACCAAATCTGACCAAGTGAATTATTCCCTTCATCGCTGATCACTTTAAAATATGTTTTACCAAACGTATTGTCTTTACCCGGATAACGCATGATCCATCCGAATTGCTTGCCCACGATCTCGACCTCCATAGCACCTTTAGGAGCGTCTGAAGTGATGCGGAACCAAAACTTCAATCCGAATACAACAAGCACCGTCAGAAAAATGGCAGGTACGGCAGTCCAGATCAATTCAAGCTTATTGTTATGAGGAAAAAAGAAAGCCTTCCTTCCCTCTTTCGCCTGGTATTTCCAGGAGAAATAGAATAGTAAAAACTGTGTAATGACGAATACCAGTCCGGTCACGGCCGTGGTAATCATGAACATTTCATCTATCTTCTCTCCTTCCACAGAAGCAGAACCCTGCGGAAACAAAGTTTGCTTGTACAATAAGTCATTGCACCACCATACCCCTGCGAAGCCCAGGATCATGAATCCGAGCAGCAGGAAACCGTTGATGCGGTTTGACTGCCTGTTTGCTTTTTCTTCTCCCTTGAGTATGCTTACATATTCACTGGCTTTGGCGATCTGAAAAATAACAATCAGCACCAAAAGCACCGCTGCAATCACCAGATAAGTCGAAGTTGTCATATCAACACAAATTATTTTGTTTTCTACAATTCAGTTTTCTTTGTTCAACACATTAGGTATGATGAATCACACTTTCTTTTACTAAAGGGTGGTTTTTCGGCAGTAGGGGCGCTTTGGTTAGATAGCGCGCCGTGATCCAAATGACCAGTCCCAGGAAGCCGGCCCCGATGCCAAGACTATACAGGAAGTGTCCGAGAGAATTGGATTCCTGTCCGAGCTTTTTCAAAGGCCCTGGAGTAATCATTTGATAGAAATCGAGCCAGTGACCGAAAATGATGATCACCGCCATGAGGGTAACAACCGAATAGTTTCTCTTGGAGCCTCTGCGCATCAGGATCAGCAATGGTGCTAAGAAGTTGATGATCAGGTTCAAGAGGAAGATACCCTTGAACGGACCACCCTTTCCACCTGCACCAATACGATCTATAAAATATTCTGTTTCTTCAGGCTGGTTACTGTACCAAATAAGCATGTATTGAGAGAACCAGAGGTAGGTCCAGAATACAGAGAAGGCAAACATAAACTTACCAACATCATGTATATGCTCTTCCGAAACATACTCCAGGTATCCCTGATTTTTAAGGTAGATGATGAACAACATCATCAATGAAATACCCGCAACCCAGGAGCTCGCGAATGTGTACCAGCTGTACATGGTGCTGTACCAATGTGCATCAATACTCATCAGCCACAACCATGGGAGCGTACTCATCACAGTCAATCCGTATGTTACGAGAAAGGCAGCAACGATGGCCAGCGCTTTCCAGTAATGTTTTGTAGTTCCTTTCGGAGCAAGGTCTTCTGTAAGTGAATTCTTACGGAACCAATTGCGGAACCACATCCATAAACCAACAGCTACGATTGAAAAGACAGTATAAAAAGTAGGATTCAGAAATCCGCTTTTCCATGTAAGCTTGGCATCATGTTTTACGTGCTCCACATCTTTCCAGTGATAAATGTGATGATCTGAAGAAAGCCATACGTATGCCAGTAGAATTACCAGTACAATCGGACCTAAAATATTGATATTACCTGAAATAGCTTCGGGTACGCGTCGAAACGAAATAGACCAGCCCGCTTGGGCAAGCGTAGTTACACTGATAAAGAAAAAACTGGCTGTGACAACAAGAAGCCAAAAGATTCCATTGTGCATCAGCGCCATCCAGAATTTGGTGGCACCATATGCTTCTGCACCGTGGCCTTCTCCGTGTCCTCCGGAAAAAGGATGAAGAAAAACGATGCCAAGAATCAGTGTCAACAATCCCACACCCATCAGAATATAACTCCACTTCTTCAACCCGCCGGGAATTACAAATTGCTCTTTCAGTGCCATTTAATTTCGTTTATAGTTGATCGTTAGTTAGGGTCTTAATTAGTTTGTTTTTTTCGTTGTATCAGCTGCTGCTTTCGCACCCGGCTGCATACTCTGAACATAATGAATCACCATCCAGCGCTGTTTTGTGCTGAGCTGGGAAGCATAACTTCCCATCAGGTTCTTTCCGTAAGTCAACGAATACATGATCTGACCAGCCGGCATCTTGCTCACTACAGGATCAGCAACCAAGTTTTTCGGAGCAATTGGATATGGTCCGTTGCCACCATTATATATAGGTCCGTTTCCGTCCAGTTTATCACCATGACAAATTGCACAGTTGATATTATACAAGCGTTTTGCTTCCGCCATCTCTTTTTCATTCAAAGCAGCCAGCGGATTTGAAATTTGTCGGCTTGCTACATAATTGACTGTATCTCCTGCTTTGTCCTGAGCCAACGGAAAATAAGGTACTGCACCTTTGTTGTCTTTGGTAGCAGCGGAGGTGCTGTCATAAAATTTCACCGTTCCTGCAACAGGCGTAGCATCGTAATGTATGCCGGCCTTTTCAAGGAAGCTGTGATCGGCATAGGTTTCTACCGCGCGACTGTATGCCATGTCGGGCATGTAGATTTTTCCCGGATCACGCCGTACATCGCTGCAGGCAATCAGGAGAAAGAAGGAAGCCGTTAATCCCGGCAGTAATAACTTGTTCGTACGCATCGGTATCAGTTTAAGCGATAACGGTTGAGTCTTTTGATTCAAATAATTTTTGTTCTTTGTCGTAACGGCCGAGCCACCATCCGGTTTCGCTTTCTTTTTCAAACACTTCCACAGCTCCGGCAGATGACAGGAAGGCTTTTACCTCCTCTACATTTGTTTTGGATGTGACTTCGATAGGCATTACAAATAAATCATCCGTAGCACGCAAATGGAAATGATCTTTCTTGACAAAAGGAGCGAGCTGACACAGATAACAAAATGTCAACACCATCCCTACTGCAGAGCAGAGTACAGTTAATTCAAAAATGATGGGAATGAACGCAGGCAAAGGCAGAGAAGGCTTACCACCTATGTTCAACGGCCAATCTTTTGTAAACACCCAACTCATGAAACTCAATGCAGTGGTTGTTCCGGTAAGTCCGTAAATGAAGCCGGCTGTATGTAAACTTGTTTCACGTAAACCAAGTGCATGATCCAATCCATGTACCGGAAAAGGGGTGTACACATCGTGAATCTTGTACCCTGCTTTCCTGGTGTTTTTTACAGCAGGAAAGAGCGTTTTCTCATCATCAAAACAACCAACAACAAACTTTTTAACAGGCATATGTCTGATTTAATGATTCTTTTTTAATGGGCATGTTCAGCATCGTGCGCAAATGCTTCCACTGTTTTTACTTCTTCAGTATCCATTCTGTTCTTATAGCCTTCTCCACTCTTCTTCAGCACGTGCTTGATTTCCGCAATGGCTATGACAGGGAAATATTTTGAGAAGAGGAAGAAGCAGGTGAAGAACAATCCAAATGAACCCAGATAGAATCCAACCTCCCAGATCGTAGGACGATAGTACACACTCCAGGAAGAAGGCAGGTAGTCGCGGTAGAGTGATGATACGATGATCACAAAACGCTCAAACCACATACCGATATTTACAACGATACTCATTAAGAAAGTAAAGGCGATGTTGCGACGAAGCTTCTTCGACCAGAACAACTGCGGAGTAATTACGTTACAGGTCATCATCAACCAGTAGCTCCATCCATAAGGTCCTGCAATACGATATTTGAAGAATACATCATATTCATATTTGGATGCACTGTACCATGCCATGAAAAGCTCGGTGAGATAAGCACAACCCACAATAGAACCGGTAAGAACAATTACTTTGTTCATGTTCTCAATGTGGCTGACAGTGATGTAATCTTCCAGACTATATACTTTACGAAGCACAAGCATCAACGTTTGCACCATGGCAAATCCGGAGAAGATCGCACCTGCCACGAAATATGGCGGGAAGATCGTAGTGTGCCATCCGGGAATTACTGATGTAGCAAAGTCGAATGATACGATTGTATGTACTGATAATACGAGTGGAGTACTCAACCCGGCCAGTACGAGCGAAAGACTTTCATGACGCTGCCAGTGTTTGGTTGATCCGGTCCATCCGAAAGCAGAAATACCATAGAACATTTTTGCCCATTTCTTCTTCGCACGGTCACGCAGTGTTGCCATATCCGGAATCAAACCACTGTACCAGAATAAAAGTGAAACTGTGAAATAAGTAGAGATCGCAAACACGTCCCACAACAAAGGAGAGTTGAAGTTCACCCAAAGTGGTCCGCGTGTATTTGGATAAGGCATTACAAAGAAGGCCATCCACACACGCCCCATATGCCATATTGGGAACTGGCCGGCACATATTACAGCAAAGATGGTCATCGCTTCAGCGGCACGGTTTACACCTGTTCTCCATCCCTGACGGAAAAGAAGCAGGATCGCAGAAATCAAAGTACCGGCGTGACCAATACCTACCCACCATACGAAGTTGGTGATATCCCAACCCCATCCGATGGTTTTATTCAGGTTCCACATCCCCGTACCATATACCACTTCTTGATAAAGACTTACAACACCAAATAAGAGAAGTGCTACGGAAATAGTAAAGCCAATCCACCAAAGACGGCTAGGCTTTGCCTCCACAGGGGCGCAGATATCCTGCGTTACCTGGCTGTAGGTTTTATCGCCATTCACCAGCGGTTCTCTGACCTGTGATTCGTACTTAAGTAATGACATATTCTGTTTTCTTTTTCAAAGAGCCGGCAATTGCCGCTCTCTTATTTTATGTTTTATGCCGACAAGCATTCCTTGTCTGCACATCAATTAACTCTTTTCTCTTTCTTCAAATCAATGATGACCCGCATGCTCCTTTTCGTGTCCTTCTTCCTCGTGATTTCCCACAACCCGCTCCGTATTGCGCACCTTTGCCAAATAACTCACATTAGGCAATACGTGAATTTGCTCTAGCACATAGAACGTACGGTTGGCATGTTCTTCAGTACGCACTTTGCGAATTGAACTTTCCTTGTCGTTCACATTTCCGAAAACGATGGCGCCGGTCGGACAAGCCTGCTGACAAGCAGTTTTTACATCACTGTCGTTCAGCGGACGGCTTTCTTTCTTCGCAGTGAGTTTACCTTCCTGTAAGCGTTGCACACAGAAAGAACATTTTTCAATCACCCCACGGCTACGAACCGTTACATCCGGATTCAACACCATGCGAGTCAGATCATCGTTCATCTGAATGGTTACTTCATTCAAGCGGCCGCTTTCAATGATCGGCATCTGGTTGTCTCCGAAACTATCAGCTCCGTTCCAATCGTGCCAGTTGAAGCGACGTACTTTAAACGGACAGTTATTCGCACAGTAACGTGTTCCGATACAACGGTTATACGTCATTTGATTTAAGCCTTCGCTGCTGTGGTTGGTGGCCGCTACCGGACAAACGTTTTCACAAGGAGCGTTGTCGCAGTGCTGACAAAGCATCGGCTGAAACACCACATCCGGATTTTCAGGATCTCCGCTGAAATAACGGTCAATCCGCAACCAGTGCATATCGTGATACTTTCCAACCTGATTCTTACCTACCACTGATACGTTGTTCTCAGCAGAGCATGCAACCACACAGGCTCCGCAACCATTACAGGTGTTGAGGTCGATACTCATTCCCCATTTGATACCCGGCTTGTCATAAACAGGGTAAATAGTTCCTTCTGCTTCGAAATTATCGAGTCCACCATATTCTTTCAATTCAGCAAGGCGCTCGTTGACAATGATTTTTGGATCTTTTTTGAAAGAAGAAAGCGTCGTTTCTTTCATCACCTCATGGCGGTTGCCGTAACTGCCATGGGTTTGCATTTGGGAAATTGGATAGGTTTCTGTTGTTTTTTCAACAGTTGCACCCGTGGCGATGTAAGAATAATTTGAACCTGCCACAGAAGCAAGCGGATAAGCATTCTTCCCTGCACCTTTCGCTGCAAGACCAGCTTTCTCCGTACGACCATATCCCACAGCAATGGCAATGGTATTTGCCTGCGTTCCCGGAACAATTAATATCGGTAAAGAAATTTCTTTGTTGCCTGATTTTACTTTGATCACCGGTTTGGGCGGCTCTACTTCGTACTGATCCATGTTGAGATCAGGGAAAAGTGTTTTCGCTGCTGCCGGAGAAATCATAGCATAGTTATCCCAGCAGGCACGCGTAATCGGATCAGGCATTTCCTGCAACCAGGGGTTGTTGGCCATCTTCCCGTCTCCGATACTCACTTTCTGGTATAATACAACTTCGTAAGCTCCGCCTTTTGGTGCAGCCGCTAATTGTGCTGCAGCATTCGCCAATACCCCCCCGTTGAAGGTGGCGCCGGCAACAGTTGCCGCTGAAACACGAACACCTGACTGCAAAGCTGCATCGAGTGCCGACTGACTGCCTAAAGTTGTTGTCCAGTATGTTTTGAAATAATTTTCATAATCCGCAGCCGCATTCCCACTCCACTTTAATAAAGAAGTCACAATGTGGCGTGTTTTGAAAAGCGGATGAATCGTTGGTTGCTGAAAGCAGATATATCCATCTTTCGCTTCTGCATCTCCCCAGCTCTCCAGAAAATGAGGAGAAGGAAGAAGGTACTGACATTGCTGAGCCGTTTCATCTTCTGTTTCACTGAAAGAAACAGTCAGAGATGCTTTTTTCCAGGCATCAGCCAGCTTCTTTGTATCAGAATAAGTATAGAAAGGATTGGCACCATGAACAAGTACCGCACCCACATTGCCAGCATTGAGGTCAGATATCAACTGCTCCATCTCTGCATCTACCCCTTTGCGGTAGTGCACCATTGAGCCGAAGTTGATGGTTTTGCCATTGGCTCCGATTTTATCGTTGATGGCATTTACCAGGATCTGCGCATTTACATCGTTGCTTCCGCAAACAACAAGTGCATTTCCACCGGCAGCCAGTAATTCTTTTGCCGCAGCTTCGATTCCGGCTGTCAGGCGCTTATCGGACAAAGCAGGAGCAGTAACAGCTCCGCCCAGTTTTGCATAAAGATTTAATAACACGGCACCCAACTCACTTGGTTTGTGGGTGAAACGCTCATCAGCACTTGCTCCGGTCATGCTGTACATGCTTTCAAACTGAAAGTGACGGCTCATCACCGGATTCATGTCAGTTACACGACGCTTCGTTGCATATTGTGATGCAAACTCAACAGGACTTAACCATGTTCCAAGGAAATCTGCACCCAAACTCACCACCACATTTGCCTGATCAAATTGATAAGAAGGAATTCCCTTTTTACCATAAGATGCTTCATTGGCTTGTATCAAAGCGCTGTAGGACACCGCATCATAAGTAACCAATTTGAAGTTCGTGTATTTGGCCTTGAACTCTTCCAATGATTTTAAAACAGAAGGGGAATTGATGGTGGAGCTCAGAAGCACAATTTGTTTTGCTCCAAGACCGGCAAGAGCGGCAGATATTTTTTTATCAATCGCATCATAAGTAGGCGCTTCCTTTAATACATCTCCGGCACGTTCCATCGGGAAACGAACACGAGCTGTATCATAAAGGCTGAGTACTGAGGCCTGCACACGCTGACTGCTTCCGCCTCCGGCAAAGCCAAGTTTGTTGCCTTCAATTTTGATCGGACGACCATCGCGCACTTTTGCCACCACCGGCAATACATCTCCGTCAAGCACGAAAGCAGTAGCATAATAATTGGCCACTCCGGGAACAATGTCGGCCGGCTTATTCAGGAA
This sequence comes from Lacibacter sp., assembly GCA_044342435.1. Lineage (GTDB taxonomy): Bacteria > Bacteroidota > Bacteroidia > Chitinophagales > Chitinophagaceae > Lacibacter. The sequence continues at coordinate 13,626 of JBIIPV010000002.1, forward strand.
AGGAATAGACTTCTTCACCGGTATTTCGCAACTGGCAGCCAAGGTGGCTGCTGCAGTACTGAAACCGAGATATTTCAGAAAATCACGGCGCGGTGTACGCGAAAATTGATCTGCATCTTCAAACGGAAGATCTTCCTGAAACTCATTTTCCGCCTTTTCTTGAAAAGACTGCGTCTGATGAAGCTCTCCGAAACTTTGCCAGTATTTTTTCTTACTCATAATGACAGAATACAGTTATTTGTGTTGAATGATGCTACGCTGAACAAATGATCATTGTAGCACCGGTTAAAAACGAACTAAAATCAATAGTGACATTTTTGACACTCTGTGCCGCCAATCTTTTCCACTGTTACACTATCCATCTTGCCGTTCTTTATGTCGTTGTGAAACTTCTCATACATGCTGTAGAACCCATTGTCCTTAAACTGAACATTGGTTTCTCTGTGACAGTTAATACACCAGCCCATGCTAAGGTTGCTAAACTGCTTCACTTCTCCCATCTCCTGAATAGGACCATGACAGGTCTGACACTGCACGCCCCCTACTTTGGTATGCTGAGAGTGGTTGAAATAAACGTGGTCAGGAAGGTTGTGAATCTTGATCCATTCGATGGGTTTACCCTGGCTTGTGTATTTATTGAGCGCAGGATCCCATCCGGCATACTCATATAATTTTTTAATTTCAGCAGTACCATCAATCTTAGAACCATCTTCCCGAACAAGTTCAGGACCTTTATATTCATTGATGGCCATGTGACAGTTCATACACACATTGACACTGGGGATGTTGGCATGCTTGCCTTCCATCGCTCCGCCATGGCAATACAAACAGTTGACCTGGTTAACGCCGGCATGCACTTTATGAGAATAATAGATAGGCTGTTCGGGCTGGTAATTTGTTTGACGACCCAGGCCAATTGCCCCCTGAATAGTAAAATAACCTCCTACAAGAAACAGAAGGATGATCCCGGTTGCGATATACGCTTTGTTCTTCCAGAAAGCGACCGGCTCAGCAGCTTTCACCCCTTCTTTATCATCGCTCAGCTTCTTAAGGTTGCTGTTGATTTGTAAAAGGATCAGGGCCACAACCGCAAGCACCAGGGAAAGAATACCATATAAGAAGGAGTTATCACCTTCGGCAGCAGGAGCGGCGCCTGTAGTAGCACCGGGAGGTGGCGGAGGAGGTGGGGTATTTATATATGTAATAACAGCATCAATTTCCGCATCTGAAAGAGAGGGAAAGGCCGTCATCAGCACTCCATATTCTTTGATAAGGCCTGCTGCATAGGCATCTGTTTTGGCAAAACCCGCCGGATTGCGAATCCATGCATAAAGCTTTTTCCGATCTGCCCATGGTCCGCGTTCTTCCAGTCCGGCAAGAGCAGGACCGGTTAATTTTTTATTTAACGCATGGCATGAGGCACAATTGGCCTGAAAGAGGGCTTTTCCATCCTGAGCCATCAGGGATGTACCGCAAAACAGCGAAAAAATAAATACTAGAACAGAAATTCTGCGCTGAAGGGTTGATTTTGGTTTTGTCATACCGCGATAAAGGTCGAATGATGAGGAATAATATCCTGAAATTGCGTGCAAATTTAGGGTAGGATACTGACATAATATCCACAGTTTAAAAAAAAATTAATAAGTGTTTTTAGAATAAAACAAAACGGCTGTGGTTTATTGATCAAACATCAGTGACATTTCAATGACAAAAACAGATGGATTACTTTAAAAATACATGTGAACTGTCTGATTTTTTCGTCCGACTTTTGCAACTATGTTCAAACAACTGAAAGAAAAGTGGCAGGTAAGCTGGCTGCAGTTCATACTTATTTTTACCACATTTGCCCTGGGCGGTAGTGCCTGTGCCAGAATTGGCAGCAGATTACTTGAGTACATACTCCCTGAAAAAAATGTGATTTACTGGATTGCGTATGTGCCACTGATCACCATTCTCTGGCCATTTTGCGTACTGCTCGTCAGTATTCCTTTGTTTCAGTTTCGCTTTTTCATCAATTACCTTCACCGGATATGGCTCAGGATAACGGGAAAATAAACGGTCAACCAAAAAAACTAGCCGTTTTTGCTTCGGGCACCGGCACCAACGCGGCAAAGCTGATCGATCACTTTAGAAATAATCCGAAGGGAGAAATTGGACTCATTGTTTGCAATAAACCCGGCGCGGGCGTGATACAAATCGCTGATTGTGAAGGAATTGATGTTTTATTGATTGAAAAGGAGCAATGGTTTAGGGGAGATGGATATGTGGGTGAACTAAAAAGCAGGAATATAGATTATATCATCCTGGCCGGCTTTCTCTGGAAGCTCCCTTCAAGCGTCATACAAGCCTGGCCCGGCAAAATCCTGAATATTCACCCGGCCCTGTTGCCCAAATACGGAGGCAAGGGTATGTATGGCAAATTTGTTCATGATGCAGTGATTGCAGCCGGAGATACCGAAAGCGGCATCACGATACATGTTGTAGATGAGCAATACGACCACGGACCAAACGTGTTTCAGGCGACCTGCCCGGTATTGCCCGGCGACAATGCCGATGAATTAGCCGCGCGTATTCATGAACTGGAACATCGGTATTATCCCGAAATTGTAGAAAAATTTATCTCCAAACCATGAAGATGCGCAACCTGCTTTTGTTGATTTTCTGCGTGGCGTCAACGCTTTCTGCTTCAGCACAATTTCAGTTGAGCGGCACTGTGTTTGATAGTACAAGGCGAAATTTGGTAGAGGGGGTACAAGTATTTTGCACGTGTGGAACCATGAGCTTCACCGATTCGCTCGGACGATACAGTCTGTTTGTCGGAGAAAAAGATTCTGTTTTTTTCTTCTTTCGCAGCAAGCCCACTCAGTTATTTCCTGTTTCTACAATAAAAACTCCCGAAACTTTTGATATTTCTCTTCAGGTATATGTGCCGGGGCGATATCAGTATTTACAGGAAGTGGTTGTTTACGGTAAAAACCGAAGGCAGGATTCTATTGAAAACAGGTTGCAATATGAAAAAATATTTGAACACACCAACGGAGGACTAAGGGTATCAACAGCACCAAGCGAGTCGGGCATTGGTGCCGGGCTCGACGTAGAATCGCTCATCAATATGTTTCGGTTCCGGTACAACCGAAGTCAGAGTCGCTTTGCTGAAAGGTTAATCAGAGAAGAGCAGGACAGATACATAGCATATCGCTTTAATGCAAGCATTGTAAAAAAACTCACGACCCTTACTGACGGGCCATTACTAGATCAATTTTTACAGAGATACAAACCAGATTATTTACTTCTCACACAAACCCTTGATATAGAATTGTATCAGTATATACAAGCCGCAGCAAGGGAGTTTTTGGGTAAGCGGGGAAACTGATAATAATAGACACGCTGATCATTTTTTGAATGCCCGGTTTATCATACCCCGGAAACATATATCTTAGACAAAGTAAACCAATGCCAAAGCATCTTTTTTTAATACACCAAACGTTACAGCAGTAAAGCACAATTAATTAGAAATATATTGATTATTTGCTCAAAAACCTGTAGGAATAAAAAGAAGCTGCTTTGCCATTCATCATCAAACCATAAACCGAAACTCAACATAAACACAACATCGCCTATTTGGATGTATTTTGTATATAAGACGAAAGAAAACAGGTAGGAGTTGCGGGTATGAGGGAGTTGTGCGTCATATTATAGAAACCCGAAATGAACAAGAAATTGAATTACATACTACTTATTTTGACACTGAACTTCTCCTGCGTTGAAAAGAAATCAACAGAAGGAGAAACTAACAAGTCTGAATTGGAAGCAACTTCAAAAACAGACACCTTAAAATTCACTTCGGGAATTCGTTCTATTTTTCAAGATAGTAAAGGAAATTATTGGTTTGGAAGTATTCAGGAAGGAGTTGCAGTTTACAATGGTAATTCTTTCACTTACTTTTCGACAAATGAAGGCCTGAAGGATAATCAAATTCTTTCAATTCAAGAAGACAAAAATGGAATTATTTGGTTTGAATCTCAAAATGGAGTAAGTAGTTATGATAGAAAATCTATACAAGACGAAACAAGAGAAATAACCGAAAATTCCAAAGTTGAGTGGATGAAATCGGATAACGACCTTTGGTTTGCTTCGGGTATTAAAGAGGGTGTATATAGATATGATGGAAGAGCTTTAAATTATTTAGCTTTTCCTAATCCGAAAGTTATTAATCCAAATAATTTATATGGAGTAACGAGTATTTCAAAAGGAAAAAACAATATGATTTGGTTTGGCACTTACGCAGGCGTTTTTGGCTATAATGGCAATGAATTTAAAATTATCAATGACGAAACGCTTGGACTTGATATTGAATTTGAACCTCTTCATATTAGAAGTATTCTCGAAGACTCAAAAGGCAGACTTTGGATTGGTAACAATGGAATAGGTGTATTACTAAAAGAAGGCGATTCAATAATCAATTTTTCTGATAAGAAAAAATTAATTCACCCGACAAGTGGAAGAAAAGGTGATAAATCAAAGCCTGGTACTCTCGAACACGTTTTCACAATTGCTGAAGACAGTAAAGGAAATATATGGTTTGGAGACAGAGATGCAGGCATTTGGAAATACGATGGTGTAAAGATGACTAATTACACAAAGAAAGATGGATTAACAAATGACAATGCTTTATCCATTTTTGAAGATGATAAAGGCGAATTGTGGTTTGGAATGGAAGACGGAAAAGTGTACAAATTTAACGGACAGACTTTTGAAAGACAATTTTAAGAAATACGAACGCACAACAGCGGTTTGGCGTAATGGCGGGTGCAGTGCTTCGTATGATAGTTTTGTGGTTAAACAAACAGTAGTGCTTCGTATCAACATTTGTGGTGAAAATCCGCCACTACGCCAAGCCGCAAAACGTTATAAGCCATTTTAAAGACGACAGCAAAAATGTTCAGCAGACTAATACCATCTTGGGCACAGATTGAAGACTTTAAGCAACCTCTGACTGACGGAGAGGCATACCTATTGAAATTTTTGGACGACACTCTTAAGAAAGATGAAACATTTAAGGAAGGTGACGATAAAGCAAAATACAATGGTTGGTTAATTTTTGTTCAACCTTTTCTAAATGGTAGCCGACCAGACATTATAATTTTCAACCCAAACGTAGGTGTTCAAATCATTGAAGTTAAAGACTGGAATTTGAACAACTATTCGTTTGATAAAAACAGTATGGGGAAATGGGACTTTTACGTTACGGACAATAAGGGAAGTTATCCCATAAAATCACCAGTTAGACAAGTTGAGTATTACAAGGAGAAATTAACAGGACAACTTATTCCGCAGATAGGCGAAGAAATTGATAAAAATGTTCAACGCTACGGACTTATCAAAACTTCAATTTATTTCCATAAAGCAACAACTGAGGACGCACAG
>JBIIPV010000077.1:0-5485 GCA_044342435.1 Lacibacter sp.
TGTGCTCAGGTATGTACGCACAACCGGAAGCGGCATCGATTGCAGCAGCAGCAACGAAGTACATCTTGCACTTAAAGCAGGCTTTGAACCGGAAAATATACTCTATACCAGCAATGGTGTTTCTTTCTCCGAAATAGAAGAAGTGGCACGACTAGGAGTTCACGTAAATATTGATAGCCTCAGCAATCTCGATAAATTCGGAAACACTTTCGGCTATACAGTGCCGGTAGGTGTTCGCCTGCGTCCGAATATCATGGCAGGAGGCAATCTGAAAATATCTACAGGTCACGACAAAAGCAAATTCGGTATCCCTGTTGAGCAGATAGAAGAAGTAGCTGAAATACGCAACAAATACAATCTTCAGGTCAGAACATTACATATTCATACAGGAAGCGATATCAAAGATGCCTCTGTATTTACACAAGGACTTGAAGTACTCTTCAGGTGTGTGCATCTTTTTCCTGATCTCAAAGTGTTGGATTTAGGAGGAGGATTTAAAGTACCCTACCACCCTTCTGAAAAAGAAACCGATTTGAATGCCATCGCAGGTGAAATCAAAACTGTCATGCAACGTTTTCACAGGGAAAGTGGACGGACATTTCAACTCTGGTTTGAACCCGGTAAGTTCATGGTAAGCAACTGCGGCGTTTTACTTACGCAGGTAAACGTACTCAAGAACAATGGCAACGTAGTGATCGCAGGTGTAGATACCGGACTCAACCACCTCATTCGTCCAATGATTTACGACGCTTATCATCATATTCTCAATCTTTCCAATCCAAATGGAGAGATGAAGCCTTTTATGGTAACAGGATACATCTGCGAAACCGACACGTTCGCAGAAGACAGACCGTTGCCGGAAATTAAGGAAGGTGATGTGCTCTGTATTTTGAACGCCGGTGCTTATGGTTTTGAAATGAGCAGTCACTATAATTCACGCTTTAAACCGGCCGAACTTCTTATAGAAAACGAGAAGATGAAACTGATACGCAGACGAGAAACACTGGAGGATCTGCTGGATACGCAAATTGAATCTTAATGCTTTTCCTTCCTTATTTTTCGGTAAATTGAGTTACCGAAGAAATATGAACAAGCACGCACAAGCATTCATCAAAAATTTTTCACACCCGATTCGATTTAGGATATTTCTATTATGGAAACTGCCTTCTGCGTTTTTTTCCGGGTTAGCCATTCGTCAACTAAATACGCAACGTGCCGAAGTTACAGTACCATTTAAATGGTTTTCTCAAAATCCATTTCGGTCCACTTATTTCGCCTGTTTAGCTATGGCAGCCGAAATGAGTACAGGATTACTTGCTCTTGCCCAGGTTTATAAACGCAAACCTTCTGTAAGTATGCTGGTGGTAAAAATGGAATCTCATTTCATTAAAAAAGCAACCGGCAAAACCATCTTCACTTGTGAAGCAGGAAATGATTTCGAGAGAATCATTGATGAATGTTGCCGTACCGGCGAAGGGCATACCTATGTGGCAACAGCTACCGGCAGAAATGAAAACGGCGAACTAATTGCAGAATTTTTTATTACGTGGTCTTTTAAGGCAAGGGTGAAATAGATATATAAAATAATGATATACTAAACTTTTAGGCATCATCAAAAATTGATGTTATTCTAATGATTATGTAATCATGTTTTTATCAATTGCGTATAACGCTTTTAAAATTTGTCCATCTTTCATTATAAATATCCATTCTTGATAGAATAGCTGCCCATTTTTGATTTGTATTTAAATAATTTATTTATTCATCCCCCCTTATCCTTTTCGTAACTTTAAGTCAATGAATTTCTGTCAACAGCTGATATCCATGCAACATTAATAATATCTACTCCTATGTCATTGCTTGCGCATATTGAATCAAATGAGATGATCGATCGTTTACCGGATCATCTCAAGCAATTCATCAAACCACAACATTATGCAGATTATTCTCCGATCGACCAGGCCGTGTGGCGATACGTGATGCACAAAAACATTGCCTTTCTTTCTCAAGTGGCACACGGCTCCTATGTGGATGGATTAAAAAAAACAGGGATCTCCACAGAATCCATTCCAAGTATGTATGGCATGAATCGTATTCTCAGAGAAATTGGATGGGCTGCAGTGGCTGTTGATGGCTTTATTCCGCCCAATGCATTCATGGAATTTCAAGCTTATCAAGTGTTGGTAATTGCTGCAGATATACGACAGCTCGAACACATTGAATACACACCCTCTCCTGATATTATTCACGAAGCGGCAGGGCATGCGCCCATGATTGCCAACCCCGATTATGCTGAATACTTGAGACGACTTGGAGCCATTGGTGCCAAAACAATCTGGAGTCATTACGACGGACAATTATACGAAGCGGTACGTAAGTTGTCTATTTTAAAAGAAGCAGCCGGAGTTGATGCAGCAACAATTCAAAAAGCGACAGATGAAGTGGAAGCATTACAGGCGCAAAAACCTGAACCATCCGAGATGTCGAAATTGAGAAACCTCCAATGGTGGACAGTTGAATATGGGTTAATTGGCTCATTAGACAAACCTAGAATTTACGGAGCAGGATTGCTTTCCTCTATTGGAGAAAGTGAATGGTGCATGCAACCGCAAGTAAAGAAAATCCCTTTCTCCATTGATGCTGCAGATGTGAGCTTCGACATCACAAAACCCCAACCCCAATTATACGTAACACCTGATTTCCCTTTTTTGATGGAAGTATTGGAGCAGTTTGCAAATACCACTGCATTGAGAACTGGAGGAAAGGAAGGCATTCAAAAGTTGATTGAGTCAAAAATGACCGGCACCATAGAACTGGATACTGGCTTACAGATTTCGGGATTGTTTCATACTTACGAAACAGATCAAAATGGAAATATATCATACATCGAAACATTAGGTAATACAGCATTCGCTTATCGGGAAAAAGAACTCATTGGTCACGGAGTAGACCACTACCCCTTCGGCATTAAAATCCCTTTCGGAAATATTGAAAAAATCATCATTAATGGAGCAAAGAGAAGAGGCGAAGAACTTGCTCAATTACATCCAACCTTCGACGACGCAATGACATTATATTATCGAAACGGTTTTATTGTTGAAGGCAGATACAAAACAAGCTATCGCCATACTAACGGAAAACTTTTTTTTCTGGAGTTGACAAATTGTACAATCTCAAAAGAAGAAAACATCATACAATATCAGATACCTCATTGCTCCATCCCTATCGGCGAAAAAATTGTTTCTGCCTTTGCCGGCTCGGCGGACGTGCATTCTTTTCCCGGACTATATACGCTTCCCAAAACAGAAACACCGCATCCGCAAAAATCAAAATCAAGATTAGAGCTTGAAAAACTATATCAAACCGTACGTACTTATCGGGAAAAAAGAAAGGACAATGAAGATGAACTGATGAATGTATTTGATACAATTAAAGTCAATCATCCCGGCGACTGGCTGTTGAGCTGTGAAACACTTGAACTGATTAAAATCGAGAAAAACAGAAGTAAGATTAAAGAACATTTGTCTCAGATGATTGCTGCGAACCCGGAGCTCAGCACCTTGATAAGGGAAGGAATCAAAATGGCAGAAACATTGTATATTCACAAATAAGTTTAACAAATCAATAAATCAATTGCTCCTATTTTCGCAAGAGGAAAAAAGAAAAAAACATCTAAATATTTAATCATGAGATACTTAACTACACTGTTACTTTTCTTTTTGTTTGTTCAAACAAATGCACAAACACTTAAAAACTCATCATACAGCACGATAGGCTATATCGAAGATGGCAGGGTGATGAACAGTTCAAGAAGTACAATTGGATACATCGAAGACGGCAGGGTGATGAACAGTTCGAGAAGCACGATTGGTTATTTCGAAGACAGAAGAGTGATGAACAGTTCAAGAAGCACCATCGGATATTTTGAAGATGACCGTGTGATGAATAGTTCAAGAAGCACCATCGGCTACATTGAAGACGGCAGAGCCATGAATAGCTCCAGAGGTACCATCGGATATTTTGATGGGGTCAGAAGAATGCATGCTGCACTTTATTTTTATTTCTTCTTTTATTAAAATTTTCCCCCTTTCTTCTTCCCCGGCCTTTCCTGCCCACGAAATTTATTTAGACGATAAAGGAAAGAAACCATGAAATATTGGGTGAGTCTGTTGACCCGGCTGTCTGTGATAAAATTGGCGCTCACAGCTCTGCTTACATTGACGTTCTGGTTTAACAGATCAAACACTTGAAGTTTGATATTCGCATTCTTCTTTGCAAGTATATCCTTTTCAATTGAAGCATTCAACAAGGCAATATTTCCAATTACCCCCTGAGCCAGTCCTCTGTTGATTGTATAATCAAAATCCATTCGAAACACCCAGCTAGCAGGCAGATCCACCCGGGCATCAGCAGTGAGCACCCAGCTGTTCTGAAACTGTGAAACAAATCCGGGCAGCGAATAACCTGCATAATTCAGATTGTATCTGGCACCGGCACTCAATTCCAGCCACTCCTTGTAATTGTAATCAAAATTAAACCCCTTCATCAGCAACCAGTTGCTTCCGATATTTCTGACTGAATCGAACAGGTTAATATTGTGGTTGTAATTCACTGTACCTAGCAGCGTTAATACATAAGTTCTGTTTTCCCATGGCTGGCTATAGGTATAAAACAGATTGATGTTATATGCGCCGTTTTGATTCTCCGGACGACTCAGCTGAGCCCCGGTGGTCTGGCCGATTGGGTTTTTCAATGAAATTGTATTGCTGACAATCTGATTTCTGAAAAGACTTAAAGTTGCACTCGCAAAAAGAATGCGTCCGCTTGAGAAATTAAACTGATTATAACTTGCATTCAGGGTATGCGTGACCGTTGGTTTCAGATCGGGATTACCCTCCGACTGAAACTGCGGGTTGGTGATATCCCTCACCGGCTGAAGCTGTGAAAAGGCTGGTTGTTGTGCAGTTCCGTTGTAACTGAAATTGAAAGTTTGAGAACGGGAGAAATTGTATGTAAGCCTGGCTACAGGAAATAATTTCATATCACGTACAGGATTGTAGCTACTGTCTTTAGTGATACTGAAGCCGCGCAAAACCACAGGCTGCAATTGTAAGCCGATGGTGTAATTGTATTTTTTATTCACCCTTCTTAATCCCACGCCAAATCTGTTGAAATTAAAATCATTTTCAAATGCATTACTGAGGTCGAATCGTTTCAGATAAAGCAAATCTATAAATGAATACTGGTAAGTTTGCCTGTCATTCATTGAATAACTACGGTTCATATTAAAACTCAGATCCAGAAAATGCTCGCGAAATATCGGCTCCGAATAAACAGCTCTGAAATTGAACGAACGACTTCGATTATCCTGAAGAATTTTTTGCTGCTGCACAAAACTAAAATCCGGATTACCATTAGGAAGAAAAAAACCTGTTGAATTCGTTCTTACCTGATCAGATTCCGATTGATTCCATCCAACATCTAT
>JBIIPV010000078.1:0-5447 GCA_044342435.1 Lacibacter sp.
AACTAAAGGAATTCTATTGTCAGAAAGCAGAAAGACGACAACCAAAACAAGAGTCATCAGTCGAAATCAGCAAATGATTCGCATTGATCATGAAACAGTATCGGATCTGTCTGAACATGATGAGCGAGAGTTCATTGCTGTCTGCTCAGAATTTCTGAAAGAAAAGAAACCTGATTTGTTAATTTTTGAAGATTATAATAAGGGAGTATTAACAGAGCATATTATTCGTGAAATAATTTCTTTATGTGCATCATTAGGAATATTCACTGCAGTAGATCCAAAGCTTAAAAATTTCTTTACATACAAAGGGGTCAATTTATTTAAGCCTAATCTAAAAGAAATTCGTGAGGGGTTAGGATTCACCAATAGTGAAATCAATACGGAAACACTTGCAGAAATGCACCAGCAATTATACAAAGCATTGAATCATCAGATATCTCTTATTACTTTATCAGAAAAAGGGGTGTATGTTCATGAACAGGGCGCTCAGTCTTTTTCACTCCCGTCTTATCGTCGAAATATTGCAGATGTCAGTGGTGCAGGAGATACAGTGATCGCCGTTGCTTCTTTGATTTTTGCAGCTACTAAAAATGCGCATTTAATGGCCGCAGTCTCTAACCTTGCAGGCGGATTGGTATGCGAAGAAGTGGGCACAGTGCCTGTTAGTCGTGATCGCCTGATGAGTGAATGTGTGCGTCAAAATATTCTTTCGCCGGAATAAAACATTTTGGTTTTCCTTGATCATTGCTCACCTTTGTAAAAAAAATATTCAGTTGAAAAAATACGCAGTCATTGTAGCCGGAGGGGCCGGAGTCAGGATGGGGACTTCTTTGCCAAAGCAGTTTTTATTGATAAACGGGAAGCCTGTCCTTTATCATACAATCAAATCTTTTATTACTGTTTTCCCGGATATTGAAATCATACTTGTATTGCCGGAAGCACAAATAGAACTTGGAAAAGAAATCATTGATGGATTTTTCAGTGAAGCAAATATTCAAATAACAGTAGGTGGAGAAACAAGATTCCATTCAGTAAAAAATGGATTGTCATTGGTACAGGAAGAATCGGTTGTGTTTGTACATGATGGGGTTAGATGTCTTGCCGGAAAAGAATTGTTGATTCGATGTTTCAATAAAGCACTAGAAACAGGCAGTGCGATACCCGTGATGGAATGCCGCGACAGTTTGCGACTTATTACTGAGGATGGACATGTTGTTTTGGATAGAAATGCTGTACGATTGGTTCAAACGCCGCAAACATTTCACAGCAAACTCTTGCTGCCTGCTTATGCCATTGATTACAAAGAAAGATTTACAGATGAAGCCACTGTAGCTGAAGCATTTGGTATGGAATTAACACTTGTAGAAGGAGATCCGGATAATATAAAAATAACAACTCCGGTTGATCTTGCAGTTGCTGAACAGATATTGTCAAACCTTTAGTGAATATCTATTATAAAATCGGTGAGATAATTACTTCTTCAACCAGCGAATAATTTTTGGCAGTCTGTTTATTTTTATCGCCTGATATAAAATCGGTTTTGCTCCAAAACTACTGTAGAAATATGCGATATTTCTGATGTCGCTGCCTTCGAAATCCAAATTAAAATCAGTTCCTGCATTACGCTGAATAAAACAATCTATCAGATAATGAGAAGCCCCAATTGTTTTTCCGTTTGGGTGATTTCCAACAATCAGATAGTACCACCTTTGGTGTGATTGAAAAAAAACAGCAGAAGCGAGAAGTTCATCTTTTCGAGAATATATTCCAATCGTTTGGGTACAACTGTGTTCTTTTACAGCATGAAACAAGGGAATGATTCGATCCACTTCAGCGTCACTAATTGGTGAAACCCTTTGCATGATTTCCTTTGCAAGTGGAAAAATATCATTGATGTCAATATCCCATTTTACAACCAGATGTGCAGCTTCGGCTTTCGTGAGATTTCTTTTAAGTTGCGTGCGATATGTTTTTTTTATTTCCTCATAGGTTGGTTTTAGCGACATGATATAACTGACTCTTTCAGTAATCTGAGCGTCTTTGTGTGTATATCTGTTTTCATAGTTTAAACAGATATCAACATAACGAAATTTTGTCGGGATGGCCTGAAAAAATTGGGAGATTACTTTAGTTGTAAGTGGATGAATTCCAAATACACCAAGACCAGCGCAAAACCAGGGTTGAAACAGATAATAGATGCCATATTTTTTTCCGAAGGTCAGGGGCATGACTGCTTCATAATCATCTAAAATAAGTGCATCCCACTTTGCTCCACATGCATCCAGATACCACGAGTAGGCATAGATAAGTCCGTTAGTGGATAGTTCAATACAACGATCCCATTTTTGTTTATCAATTTGATCATGAGTAATATGTTGGATATTTTGCATCAGAAAGGAAGTCGTTTGTCCAGTGTCTTCCAGGTTAATCTTTGAAGATCTATCATAAAAGAGATAGTACGTGCAAAACGTTTGTCGTTGAATGTTGATCTGAAATAATCGCGATAGACTTGACTGTAAAACAAAGGGAAGTAGATTTGAATGCTTTGATTTAATAGTCCAATTTGTAATCCGGCATTGTATAAGATTTTACTTTCTTCAGACTTTGGCGACCAGGCATCTGCATAAGTGCCGATATCGAGATAGGCTTTTATAGGAATTTTAATGGGTAAAACATTCAGGATGTTGATTTGGTCAGGAATGTCGGATACAAAATTCATAGCAACAAGCCAGTTATCAGTTTTTCCCACCTTATCGGCAAGCAGGTCGGTACCTACTTTGAAACCGCCGTCGCGCATAGCCATTTGCTGACTTCTCCATCCTTCAAATTCATTTCTTCCAATGAAATAGTGGCTATAAGTGTAATCTTCAAAACCTCTGGGGCCAGACAGGTTCAAATGATAGCGGTCGTTGCGGAAGCGAGTACTTAGACTTGGGTTTCCGAGGTAAAGAAATTTTCCCGCAAAGAAGCGTACGTCTGCACCTTGTTTTTTATTGTAATTAAAATAATAATTCCCGGTGAAGGCAAGGCGAACAAAATCTTTTGTTTGCTCTGCCAGAAATTCTGCGCGATAAGGATATAGTACCCTGCTGTCTTTGATGGTCAGCTTCAATTGATTCAGATAACGAAAAGTAGGCTCTGTTGTAATTTTCGTGTAAGCATTGCCGTTACTAAAGGTGTCACGACGAAAACGCAGGTTGTCTTCACCGATTAAAAATGTTTTCCATTGCAAAGTTCTCTCTCTTGTACTACGCGGGTTTTGTTCTTTAAAAGTGATTTTTAAACCGGGCACGAATCTGCGAAATCCTGTTCTGTAAATATTTCCTGCCGTGTCCGTAAAATCCCTGTTTGTGAAATTTATCCAGGAAGATGAGAGTTGAATTTTCTCCGCTATACCTGTTTTTGGATAATGTGTATAAGAAACCCTGGCGATACTGTTTAAACTTTTGCTTTTAGTTCCATAAAGAGGGGCAAGCAAGAACTGAAATCTTGTTGGAGGCAACGTATAGTTTGAGAGTACGGCACCTGCCATCAACCCATCATAAAAGTTATAACCTGCAATAGGAGTAAGATAGAGGGCATTTTTTTCTTCTGTATTCAATTTGAACCCAAAACCCATTGAAAGCGATCTGTTTCTCTTTGTGACAAGCGGCCCCTTCTTCTCCGTCAGACCAAATAACGAATCAAGGTTTTTACCACTGCTTTTTTCGAGCGACTCCTGAAGATCTTTCGGAGAAGGATGCCTGAATTTCCAGTTCCGGAAATAGTCTTGCATGGCTTTGTCAAAGACTTCCGTTCCAAGTTGCTGTTCAATTAATTTCATGCATTCGGCTCCCTTTCGGTAACTGATTAAAAAATAATTTAAAGAGGCAAATGATTCAGAAGAGGTGGAGAGTGGTTGGTCTTTCTTAGTTCTTTCTAAAGTTGAAAGTAGGATGTTTTCAATAAAGCCTGTTCCGCTTGTTTTGTTTTTGTTATGGTATGTTTCATGATATCGATCATCATAATAACTATTGATCCCTTCATCCAGCCATGAATATTTTCTTTCATTTGAACCAAGCATTCCCTGAAACCAGTTATGGCCTATTTCATGTTCGAGAACTTCTTCGAGGGAGCTCTCCGTTTTAACCGGTGAAATAGAAGTGATGCAAGGATATTCCATTCCTCCTTCTATACCCATTTTTGCTTCCACTGCTGTACAATGGCTATAAGCATATTCTCCAATCAGAGCACTTCGGAATATCAGCGCTCTCTTCATCATTGTCATGCTGTTCTTCCATACTCGTGCATTTTCAGGATGAAATGCTGCAGTTAATTCAATAATTCTTCCGGAAGGCAGCCGCAATGTATCCTGAAGTAATTGAAGGTTCTTATCTGCGAACCACGCAAAATCATGTACGTTTTGCTGTTGAAACAACAATGTTTTTTTTGCAGTTGTATCTGATGTTTGAAGGGTTTCTGTTTTTTGTAAAATGCCTGAGGTTAGAACAATATATTTTTCAGGTATGGTGATGCTGACTTCATAATTCCCAAAGTTGCTATAGAATTCTCCCTGATCAAGATATGGATACGGATGCCAGCCTTCTTGATCATAAACTGCTGCCTTTGGAAACCATTGTGTAATCTGATATGATTGTTTTACATGTCCGCCTCTTGAAAAGTTATAGGGGAGTTTTACTTGAAAAGGGGTGGTGATGATACAGCTGTCTCCCGGTAGAAGTGGTTTTTCTAACATTAATTCAGCAATATCAATATGCTGCGGATGGTCTTTTGTTGCGGTTCTTTTTTCATTCACCTGAAAATCAAGCCTGTTGATGTAGCCACGTTCCTCTTGTTCTGAGAAATAGAAATCCATGTTTCCGTTTTCAAGATGCTGGTCGCCAAATGCTGTATTATCGGTACGGTATGCATTCGGCCATAGATGAATCCAGATGTTTTTTAAAGTGTCAGGTGAATGGTTGTAGTATGAGAGTTCGAGAAACCCTTTCAGTGTATTTTCTTTGTCATTTAGTTCAACACTGATCTTGTAATCAGTTTGTTGTTGCCATTCGTTCTTTTGAGCAATCAAATTTATTGAACACATGACCAATAGAAACACAGTAAGAGATAAATGGAGGCGCATAGTATAATATAAATATACAACTGTATGTAGAAATCAGGTTAACGACCCTTACCCAGAAAAACAAGTCGAACAGTATGGATCATGATTTTAAAATCGAGTGCAAGGGAGATATTTTCGATATATACAAGATCATATTTACTTCTTTCGATCATTTGCTCTACGTTCTCTGCATAACCGAATTTAACCATCCCCCAGGATGTAAGCCCGGGTTTTACTTTTAATAAGTAACGATAATAAGGCGCAGTTTCTACGATTTGATTGATGAAGTATTCGCGCTCGGGTCTTGGACCTACCAGGCTCATATCACCAATGAGGATATTGTAAA
>JBIIPV010000079.1:0-5444 GCA_044342435.1 Lacibacter sp.
TTGTTTGTAAGTTATTAGTTGGTGGTTCATATCGACTTAATCTAAATTCTCATAAGACTTTGTTATTTGCCCCGGTTCGTGTCTCCACGAACCGGAATAAAGTGGTTCGTGCGGACACGAACCACGGCGATGGGAATTTCAGAAGAATAAACTAAATTTCAATCATTTATTCTAATTGAAAAAAATATACACCCTTCTGTATGACTTTAAAAATTTAAAACCCCACCCCCTCTTATTTCTGCGTGCCGTATAAAATTTCTATTTATAGTATTTTGGTTTAATAAAACAGCTTTGTTGTTGGAATTTATGATTTTAAAAAGCTTGCCCTCAGGTAAATGAATCTTGGCGCTTTTTACCTGAGATTTCCCCAATACATATTCACCGCTCGAAGGGTTTACCGGATAAAAACCAAGTACTGAGAAAATATACCAGGCACTCATTTGTCCACAATCATCATTGCCAATCATGCCTGTTGGTGTGTTGTTATAAAACTCATTACAAATTTGGGTAACCAGTTCAGCGGTCCTTTGCGGCTTATCGGAGTACAAATAGAGATAAGCAATATGATGACTCGGCTCATTCCCATGCGCATATTGTCCAATCATTGCTTCTTGCCCTAAATGTTTATTAGGTTTGAGTGCTTTGATGCTGAAGAAGCTATCCAGTTGTGTGGTGAAATATTTATTTCCACCCAATAGCTCCTTCATGCCTTCCACATCATACTGTGCCGGTGTCCAGAAATATTGCCAGGCGTTGGCTTCGGTATAATCGCCGGGATTATTCATGGGCGATGTCGCCATTAACGGATTAAAATCTTTTCGCCAGTTTCCCCTGCTATCCTTGCCCCTCATTTGTTTTGTACTGCTGTCAAATAAATTTTTATAAAAACGAGCACGCATGAAATATTTATCAGCAATATCCTTTTTCCCCATTTTATCTGCCATCAATGCAATGCAATAATCATCCACACCATGTTCCAACGTTCTTGATACGGCCTCGTTATCTAAACTGTCAAAAGGATAGTAACCAAATTGATTGAGTAGTGTCCAGTTGCTATTAATATGATTATCGGTTGTTGATTTTATCATTTGTCGCAAAGCTTCTTCAGCATCAAAACCTTTGAATCCTTTCAAATAGGCATCTGCAATTACTGGTATTGCATGATTGCCAATCATGCAATAATTATCTTTACCCCATGCGGTCCAGATTGGTAAAAAGCCGGCAGCCTTGCTGTGTTCTATCATGCTGTTGATGAATCCATTTACCCTCTCAGATTCAATCAATGTGTATAATGGATGAGCGGCACGATATGTGTCCCACAACGACAACGTTGAATAATACTCCCCATTCTTTGCTATTCTGATGGAATCATCTGCACCACGGTATTTACCATCAACGTCAGCAATATTGCTGGGCTGAATAAACAAGCGGTACATGCAACTGTAAAAAATCTCTTTTTGTTTTTGCTCTGCCTCTATCTCAATACGACTTAAATAACTGTTCCATACTTTTTTAGCATGGGCAACAACTGCATTAAAATCCCAGCCCGGTAGTTCTTTTTGTAAGTTATTCTTTGCTCCATCTACATCTACAGTTGATAGAGCAATCTTTGTTTGAAGTACTTTATCTTTCAAATCAAAACTCAGTACATACCTTGGTGCCGCTTCCTTTGCTTTTCTTTTCAATACTTTTGAAGAAGAAAATGGTTGATTGAATTGGATCGTGAAAAAATATTTTCGTTCCACCCAGTTTTTTGTATGACACCAGCCACTGATCGTTTTGTTGTCTTCGATATTGACATCACTTTCCAGAACCAAAGAATCAGTTAAGAAACGAAGACCATGCTGCAAATCAACCAGCAGCTTTGCCGATGAAGACGGATAAGTGTATTGATGAAACGCTACTCTTTCTGTACAAGTCAATTCAACTTTTACTTGATTGTTTAGCGTAACTGTATAATAACCCGGCGATGCTTTTTCTGTTTCTTTTAAATAGGTTTCACCAAAGTTTTCTGTTTCATCGGTAGTGAAAGGGTGTAATAAAATATCCCCAAATTCATTAATGCCTGTTCCGTTTGCCCTGGTTTGAGAAAAGCCAAGTATGATACTATCTCTATATTGATAACCACTGGTATAATCCCAGCCTTTGTCCACATTGTCTGGGCCGGGTTGCACCATTCCAAAAGGCATACACGGGCCGGGGAATGTATGGCCGGTGCCCTCACTGCCGATAAAGGGATTTACATATGTTGTATAATCAATGTTTTCCGGTGATTTGCAGGAAAGAACAAATAACATCAAGACTCCGGTTACTGTTTTCTTCATTTGATTTTATTTTATTTCAAACACAACCACATCATAAGGCTTCAACTGAATGGTATTATGATGTAGCTTGCTGTTGCCAAATAAGATTATATCATTTCTATATACATCTTTAACCCTGGCTGTTTGTACTTCATCCGAAAGATTTACAACCACCAACACTTTTCTGGTTTTATTAAATCTGTAAAAACTAAATACATGATCGTTATCATTTATTGCATTTTGAAAGGCCCCATTAGCTAATGCCGGATGGCTTTGTTTGAGGCCGATTAGTTTTATGTAATAGTTAAACAGTGAACTATCGTTGTTTATTTGTTCTTCTGCAGAGATACCATCATAAGGCGTAAGCGGGTTATTTTCCCACCAGCCGCCTGTACGTTCGTACCACGTGGCCATCCCCTCGCCTGTGCCGGATGAATACCAATCAAAAGCAGCACGGCGTGGAATATCATTGCCATCTGTATTTCCCCAATTACCAATTTTTCCTTTCATGCCAATTTCCTGGCCATAATAAATAGAAGGAACGCCACCAATAAGCAATAGTAAGGCAGCAGCCAGCTTTTGCTTTTTGATGTTTGGCTCCAAAGATGCGAACCTGTCCAGATCATGATTTTCCAGAAAAATGATTTGCTCTTTTCCGGTAGGACATTTTGCTAAAATGGTATCTGCATTTTGTATTAGCTGTTGTTTATTAAATGAAATAATTGCCTGCTGTAAACCAAAGCCAAACATCCTGTCCACATCGGTATTTTGAAAGTACCCCAAGCCATAATCTTTCCAGTCCGACTGTTCTGCTACATTTTTAAGCTTTGGATTAAGGTCTTTTAAATGCGCCAGTAAAGGTTTCCAGAAATGAATGAATAAATCACTAAGTGCCGGTTTTCCGTCCAATTTATCCATTGCATGATCCAATCTGAAACCATCTACGCCGTCATCAAACTTTCCATCTTTATTAGGATCAACAAAAAAAGAAAACAACTTTTTGTTATACTCAAGTATCTGCTTGTTTCTCAAGTTAACGGTTGTTACTTTAATAAAAGAACCATCATAACTGTTCAGCTGCCGCAAATCAAATACCATAGTAGATGGAATCAAATGTTGGGCATCCTCAAATAAAATGTAATCACTGAATGGTGAGTTGAGATTTCCTACAGCATCTTTCCACCATGCATGTTTTTCTGATACATACTGTGTTTCCATGTCCATGTATACTTTCATCCCCCGCTTGTGTATTTCTTTTACAAGTGATATATAATCCTGCATCGTACCAAACTCGGCATCTATCTTTTCAAAGTCATTTGCAAAATAGTTGTGGTAGCAATCGGCATCGTATAAAGGCAACAGCAGAATAGAAGTAATACCTAAGTCTTGTAAATATGGCAGTTTTTGCTTCAACCCATTCAAGTCTCCCTGCTTATCACCATTCCCATCATAAAAGCTACGCTGAAAAACATGGTAAATGATTTCACCTTTATTCGCTGTTGACTTATGCTGCGCAAGGCTTGTAATGCTGCTAATAAGTAGCATCGAGACTGCAATTATTTTTGTATTCATTTTTAGTAGTTTACCGTTCAATTTCATAAATCACTGCTTCAAAAGGCTTATACCATTTGTTACGAGAGGGGTCCTTGTAATTGCTAATAAGAATAAGGCTATTATTTAAATCTATTTCGGTATCCAGCAAAGCTTGTTCTTCGGAAAAATTAAGAACTACCAATAGTTTCTGATTGCCGTAATGCCTTATGTAAGCAAATAACTGTCTATTATGTTCATCAACCGGTTCAAAGGCTCCATAGATCAGTGTTATATATTTTTTACGTAACTGAATCATCGCCCTGAAATAATGTAATACTGAATCAGCACGATTTTCCTGTTCTGCCACATTCGCTTTTTGGTAGTTTTCATTCAGGGCAAGCCATGGGTTCCCTGTTGTAAAGCCTGCCTGATAGTTATCATTCCATTGTAAAGGAGTCCTGCCATTATCCCTGCTAATTTTTGAATGAGAATTTAAAAATGCCTGATGATCTTCTCCTTTTTGTTTTAGCTGGTTGTAATAGTTAATGGTATAAAGGTCCTGGTATTTCTTAATGTTGGTGTGATTGGTATTTATCATACCAATTTCATCACCATTGTAGATATAAGGCGTACCTCTCATGCTCAATAAAAATGTATGCAGCATCTTTGCAGATAGTTCCCTGAATTCAACACTGTCGTTTCCAAAACGACTTGTCATTCGGCTCATATCATGATTGCCCAGGTAAATAGTGCCCCAGCCTTTTTCGGCAAACACTTGATCCCAGTTCTGAAATATCTTTTTCCACTTTATTAAATCTTTGTTGTTGTCGTCGGCATACATAAAGTTCTCTTTACTGATACCAAACCCGGTATGATCAAAATGATAAAAAGTTTGAAGCTCATTTCGGTCTTCATCAACAAAGAGCAATGCATCATTTATGTTTACACCTGATGCTTCACCTACATTCATACAGTCATATTTTGAAAATACTTCCCTGTGCATTTCCTGTAAGTAAGCATGGAGGTTGGGGCCTTTTGCATAATAAGGGAACCAATCGGCAACAGGCATATGTTCTGGTAATTCAGGGAATGAAACATCTTTTGAAATGCAGGTAATCACATCCAGACGGAAGCCATCTACCCCTTTATCCATCCACCATTTCATCATATCGTACACCTCTCTTCTTACTTGCGGGTTTTCCCAATTTAGATCGGGCTGCTTCTCACTAAAAATATGGAAGTAGTAACTGTTCGTATTGGCATCATATTTCCAGGCGTCACTCTCTTTATCAAATATACTCCAGCGATAGGGCGGCTTGCCTTTTTCTGCATCCCACCAATGATAATAATTACGGTACGGATTGTTTCTCGATTTTTTACTTTCTTTAAACCAGTAATGTTCATCACTGGTATGATTTACAACCAAATCCATCATCAGCCTAATGCCTCTATCGTGTAAACCTTTGAGCAGCGTATCAAAATCATCCATGTCTCCAAACTGCTGCATAATGGCCTTGTAATCAGATATATCATATCCCATATCATCGTTGGGTGATTCATAAATCGGATTCAGCCACACCACATCAATACCCAAACTTTTTATATAGT
>JBIIPV010000080.1:0-5410 GCA_044342435.1 Lacibacter sp.
TGTATACTAAGAAATTATTTGTAGCCTGTATAATGATCATATTTTATCACTATTGTCCGACTAAAATAATCTAATAATGGTATAAAAAAGGGCAGTTCGTAAGAACCACCCAAAATAGTTATGTTTGGTCTTACCACAGAAACAAACATTACTATGAGCGAAGTTAAAAAATTTGTCGGACAGCCGGTATTATCACAGATTTTAGATGTAATACCAAGTTCTTTGATACAACAGACAAGCCGCAAGCATCAGTCAAACAGATACTATAAGCGCTTGCCGTTCCGCGTTCACCTGGTGAGCTTGCTTTATGGAGTGTTCAGCTATTGTAATGGTCTCAGGGAACTGAGCGAAGGGCTTTTAGCCTGCGAAGGCAAGCTGTCTCACTTGGGATTGGATAAAGCACCAGCTCGAAGTACACTATCAGATGCAAATAACAATCGTGACTATCGGGTCTTTGAGTCTGTTTACTATGGTTTGCTTAATAAATATCACAGCTTTATCTCGGACAGCCGTTTAAAGGGGTTGAGCATCAGGAACTTAAAAGTAATTGATAGCAGTACGATTCAGCTGTTCAGCGATATTTTGCGTGGTGTTGGTCGCAATAGGCTGGATGGTGCAAGAAAGAAAGGCGGCTTTAAGGTTCATGCGATGATGGATGCGTTCAGCGGTGTGGTAGAGTTTACGCGTATTACCGAAGCTCGGGAACATGATCAGAAGTTCCTCTACCATCTGAAGTTGGCAGCAAACAGCTGGATTGTGTTCGATAAAGCGTATACCACGTATGGGCAGTTCTCCAAATGGACAAAACAGAAAATCTGGTTTGTGACACGAGAACGAACAAATGCGGACTATCATGTTACCAAGGTAATGGTAGATAAAACGAAGAAGCAGAATGCTAGAGGAGTTTTGAAGGAGCAGTACATAACTGTGGGTGTAAAACAAAATGGTCTGGTGGTGGAACGATTAAAACTGAGACGGATTCAGTATTTGGCAGAGGATGGGAAGAGATATGTATTTGTAACAAACAATTTTACGTTACCTACGAAGCAAATAGCAATCATTTATAAGAACCGCTGGATGATCGAGCTGTTGTTTAAACAAATCAAGCAGAACTTTCCGCTGAGATACTTTTGGGGTGAGAGTTCCAATGCGATAAAGATGCAGGTGTATTGTGTATTGATGGCACAGCTACTGATGGTGGTAATTAGAAAGAAGGCGGCGACGAAGAAGTCATTTGCCAATATGATAACTGTGATACGACTTCATTTAATGAGCTATGTAGGGCTACTAGAATTTATAAAAGATACTTACAAAGCATGGAGAAAAACGCATAACGCATCGTTTGCATTTTCTCCTTAAGAAATAAAGGGGGTACTACCCCCGAATTTGAAATAATGTATTTTTAGGCTGAAACCCCTTACAGAAAAGGGATGCAGCTAATTAAACCCCGACTTTAGTCGGACAACAATGTAAAATTATAAATTTAAGTCTAGGTTTATTAGTGTCGGAAATGCGGCATAACGGTTTGCGGCTTGGGGAAGGTGGCGATTTTTACCACAAATGTTGTTGCGAAGAACCAAACTTTGATTAACCACAAGTGTGTCTTCGGACCACTGAACCGCCACTTTAGCCAAACCCATGTTACAAGCCGTTTTTTATAATTTTTTTAATTATTAATTTATCCTTATAAGTTAATTTAATAAATAACAACCCGTTTGGAATTCCTGATAAGTCTATTTTTTGATTGGATAAATTTGACTCCTTATATAATCGACCTCCAATGGAATAAATACTATATTTAAGATTAATTAATGAGTTTTTATCAACTCTCACTTCATTAGAAGTTGTTGGATTTGGATAAATATTAATTTTGATATCATTCTCAAGACTACCTTCAATACCAACAGTTTTGCTACTAAACTGCTTGAGCCAATGTTCTATAATGTTGAAAACATATTCGCTATTTAAATCTTGCATCATAATGTGACTATTACCATAAACCAATGAATCATCAGGAAGTGAAACAACATCTGCTATGCCACCAGCATTTTGAAAAAGTGTAGCAGCAGTTTCTGTAGCCACTTTTCTACTTGTTTGATTTCTTGAAACAATATAATCGCCATAAACGCCAAACATATGTAAACCATTTAAAGCAGGGAAGTTGGTGCTATTTGGTGGACCTGCAGGTTCAATTAGAATCATGCCTTTCATTTGTGGTTTCTTTTGTATGGCTGCTAATACAGATGGTTGAGCTCCAGCACTATGTGCTAATAACCAGACTTTACCACCTATTGAATCTATAACAGCTTCTATAGCAGATTCGTAACTGTAAGTAGATGTACCTAAATAAGGATAATTCTGTGCAAAATTAGTAAAGGAATCAGTTGGAAATTGTGCATTTGAATAAGGACTTCCTTGCACAAGCCCAAAACCCCAACGCTTCCATATATCTGTCTGCCATCCTTGTGCTGAACCTTGCGTTGCAGGTTTTCCATTGCTTGGAATAGTATAAGGTGCGATGAAACCTCCTGTAGCAAAATCAAATTTAGGATCGTTTACCATATAAACATCGTATCCTTTATTAGCAAATAATTCTGCCCAACCATCTCGACCATCTGGAGTAGTAGAATAAATGTATGTTGACAAATTAAGACCTGGTATCATTACAATGGTAGCAGTTTCAGTTTTATTTCCTGACAAAACGTAATTAACATATGCATCATTGGTATAAAAACTACCATAAGTATGTTGAGCATTTAAATTGCTTGCAAGCGCCAAGTATATAATAGTTGAAAAAAATCGATAAATCATGATGTTTATTTTTTTAACCATAGCCTCAAAAGAATATAGTACATAAAAATATCAAATATCGGCAAATGGCTTGTAACATTTTGTAGCTACCTGAAGGTGGCGAGTTCGAAGCACTTCACTGTCAACCATGATTTAATCACTGAAATGCCAATTTCTTGTAAGTGCTGTCACCCCATATGCGCCCAAACCGCATAACATCAAAGTGTCTACCAAATTATAACCCGATAATGCTTAGATAATCTGTTATTCATTGCTATCAAATATGAAGGGTTCTCCTCAATTTTAAAAATTGCTTATGACTAAAATCTAATCGGAATATGATTTTAGTTATGATTACCAGAATCTAATCAGTTTATTCTTGTCTAATAATATTTCTGATTATGAAAACTATCTTATTTGCAACTGATTATTCGCAAAAGGATCAAAAAGCAATGGCTTATGTCTGCGAACTGAGTAAAAGAACAGGAGCTCAAATAGTAGCACTGCATATACACGATGTGCCAACAATTATGAATACATCTTCTGATGCGCCAACATTTCAGGAAATCGAGAGGGATGTTGTTGAGATGAACAAAAAGAAACTACTGGACTTTTGCCAAAAGAATTCATACGAGGACTCCGTTAAACAAAATATCCGCTTTGAAGCACGGGAAAATACATCTACAGTTCAGGGGATTCTTTCTATGATTGATGAAATTAATGCTGATTTGGTTATTATTGGAGTCAAAGGGGAAAGTAAATTAAAGGAACTATTGATGGGAAGTACATCTATGGGTGTGATTAGGCAAGCAAACTGTCCGGTTCTGACTATCCCGGGCGAAACGCAATTTAAGCCATTCGGGCATATTATATATGCAACAGATTTTGAAGAAGAAGATATTGAGGCAATTATTTCATTGACAGAAATTGCCGGTTTATTTGATGCTAATTTAAAGGTTATTCATATTTCAACAAAGCATGAATATGCAGTTTCCGAAAAAATGGAATGGTTCAAAGAATTATTGAAGGGAAAAGTAGATTATTCTAAACTGAATTTTGAATTATTGCATTCAAATGATATTCAGGATTGCTTAAATAGTTATGTGATTGAAAATAACATAGCTCTTATCGCTATGTTGGAACGCGAAAGCAAAAATATATTTAATAAATGGTTTCATAAGGACTTGGTAAAGCAAATGGAGTTTCATACTTCTGTTCCGTTGCTGAGCTTTAACGAGAATTGCATAGCACGAATTTCTAAAGTAAGAACAAGACAAACGACAAAACAATAAAATAATGGCAAGAAGAATTTATTGGATACTATTTTTTGTATCAATCATAACTGGGGTGATATTTTACATTTTAAGAAATAATATTTCCGCTAATAAATTACTCTTCATCTTATTTATTATTTTCATGCTATTAATAACGAGTGTGCATGGAACAATTGCTCATACGCTTAATCCTCAGTTAAAAGGAGGATTGATTGCTTACCCGATTTTAATGGGGATTTTATTTGCAGTGCTTTTATTTATTTGTCTATTTTTTATCATGCCATTATTTTGTCCTGATTTTTTGAATGGTTTTTAAAAGAGCAATAATGAAAGATATAAATCAAGTGATGGTAGAAATAATACGCAGCAATGATCTAGCAGATTTTTCCCGGAATGTTAGAGAAAGAACTATAAAGCGGATTGATTGTGTACTCATTAGATTTATGAATTGGCGTTTAAATAGTACCGATTTAAGTTTTGCACATATTATGTAACACCTGAGTATCATTGCGAAGCCCAGCCCGGCACTGCCAACCGATAAGACCGGCTGGCGTAAAGGCGTTGTTAGCCACAGGCATCATCTATATTAGATCCAATACTATTTTAATATTTTCTTTAAGTTTAGCAGCCTGATCTTTTGTCAGACTTCCTACTTTTTTTATTAGTCTACGATTGTCAATTGCTCGAATTTGATCTACAAGTATATCGCTTGGCTTATCTATTTGTCCCTTTTTTAAATGTACTCTTAGTAGCTCAATTTCAATATTAATCTTCGTAGTAACAGGACAAACTAAAGTTGATAAATGTTCTTCATTTAATAGATTAGTTTGAACAATCACAACAGGTCTTGTTTTTCCAGGTTCTGTGCCACGGCTCGGATTTAGATTAGCAAGCCAAATGTCGTATTGTTTAATCTTCATCAATGAGCTTTTCGAAATCAGATAATATTTCTAAGGAGTCTGCTTGAATTGCTCTTGATTCCTTAATAAGTTGCTTTTTAAGAAGTCGTCTCTTATTAAACAAATTATAAATACTTAATGCCTCGTTGATATATCTGTTTCGCGGCTTTTTCAACCTAGACGTAAGCTTTTCCGTTTCATCAAAAATATGATCATCTAGCTTTAGTGATAATGTTTTCATTCTGTTGGATTTTAAATAAAGGTATATATTAAAAGTATATACTACAAAAATATCTTTAATTCAGATTTTATGAGCTTGTGGCTAACGTTCAGGGCTTTGCGTTCGGGCGGGTTTCGGAGAACAAAACTGTCAACCAGCACTAAACTTTGATAGAAGTACAAAGCTTCAAGTTTGCACGTCAATCCGCCTGACGCAAAACCCTTGTT
>JBIIPV010000081.1:0-5392 GCA_044342435.1 Lacibacter sp.
TCACATACGCAGTTATCGTCCTAAACCACATATCCGAAAAGAGTACATCGAACAAGCTGCTCAGTTAATCAATAAAGCGACTCGTCCGTTTGTAATATTTGGTCAGGGAGTCATTCTGGGCAAAGCGGAAAATGAATTTCGTGCATTCATTGAAAAAGGCGGAATACCTGCTGCATGGACCATCTTGGGAATGAGTGCTTTGTCAACTGAACATCCGCTTGCAGTTGGTATGCTTGGTATGCATGGCAATTACGGACCGAATGTTTTGACGAATGAGTGTGATGTTTTGATTGCAGTGGGCATGAGGTTTGATGATCGTGTAACAGGTCGACTTGATAAATATGCCAAGCAAGCTAAAATCATCCATCTGGATATTGATCCGGCAGAGATCGACAAGAATGTGAAAGCAACTGTGCCGGTATGGGGAGACTGCAAAGAGACGTTGCCATTATTGACTTCTTTAATAGAAAAACGTATACATCCGGAATGGCTTTCGTTGTTTCATGAACACATGGAGAAAGAAAAAAATCTATGTATCGATGCAGAATTACATCCTTCAGAAGAGGTAATGACGATGGGAGAAGTGATTCATACATTGAATGAACTCACGAATGGAGATGCAATTATCGTGACGGATGTAGGTCAACATCAGATGGTGGCTTGCCGTTATGCAAAAATGAATCACAGCAAGAGCAATATCACAAGTGGTGGTTTGGGTACAATGGGCTTTGCTTTACCTGCTGCAATAGGTGCTGCGTATGGAGATCCTTCCAGAACAGTGGTGGCAGTAATTGGAGATGGCGGATTTCAGATGACCATTCAGGAATTGGGTACCATCATGCAATATCATACAAATGTGAAGCTGTTGATATTGAATAATCAGTTTCTGGGGATGGTGCGTCAGTGGCAGCAGTTGTTTCATGAGAAGCGATATTCATTTGTGGATATCCAGAGTCCGGATTTTGTACAAGTGGCAAAAGGATACCGCATTCCCGGTCAAACGATCTCTGAAAGAAAAGATCTCAAAGCTGCTTTGAAACAAATGCTGGATACAAATGGTGCGTATCTGCTGGAGGTGATGGTTGGTAAAGAGAACAATGTTTTTCCGATGGTTCCTCAGGGTAGAGGTGTGGCTGAAATTGTGTTGAGCAAAGAAGAAATTTGAAATGAAGAAAAGAAAAGACCAAAAATCCATAAGTCCGTGAGACCGAATGACCGTTTATTGTCTCTTTTTTTTCGAATAACGAATCACGAAATGCGAACAATGAACCCATAACTCATAACCCATAACTCATAACTTTAATATGAACCTATTCAACATACAAAAACAACTACATGCAACAGCAACCGGTGGCGGAGGCCGGCAGGAGTTTACAATTACAGTTTATACAGAAAATCAGATCGGCTTGCTGAATCGTATTGCCATCATTTTCACAAGAAGAAAAATCAATATTGAAAGCATCAATAGTTCACCATCTGAAGTAGATAGTGTTCACCGGTTTACGATTGTAATCAATGAAACGGAAGATGTAGTGAGAAAAATATGCAGACAAATTGAGAAACAGGTTGAGGTACTTAAAGTTTATTTTAACACCAGTGATGAAATTGTGTGGCAAGAATTGGCTATGTACAAAGTGCCGACTGAAATCATAGCTGAACAAGTGCAGGTAGAGCGCTTGCTGAGTCAGCATGGAGCTAAAGCGGTGGTGATTAGAAAAGATTATACAGTTTTTGAAGTAACAGGCCATAGAGAAGAGACAGACAATCTCATCAAAGTATTAGAGCCTTATGGATTAATTGAGTTTGTTCGTTCTGCAAGAGTGGCAATCATTAAGGACAGCGACGGATTTCACCACAAGCTCAAGGAGTTTGAACAGCGCGAACCTAGTAAAGTGGTGAAAGAAAACGAGTATCTCGGACGCAACGAGGAAGTTTTTTCGATGTAAAATATTTTTTATCAATATCAACTAAAATGGCTAATTATTTCAATTCATTGCCGCTGCGGGAGCAGCTCAACCAACTGGGTGTATGTGAATTCATGGATCGCAGCGAATTTGCTGATGGTGTAAATGCATTGCTCGGAAAGAAAATTGTAATTGTTGGTTGTGGAGCACAGGGACTGAACCAGGGATTAAACATGCGTGATTCCGGACTTGATATTTCCTATGCGTTGCGTGCTGAAGCAATTGCAGAAAAGCGTGCTTCATGGAAAAGTGCAATAGACAATGGATTTATAGTGGGTACTTATGAAGAACTCATTTCTTCGGCAGATCTGGTATTGAATCTTACGCCCGACAAGCAACACAGTGCGGTTGTGAATGCAGTCATGCCGTTGATGAAACAGGGTGCAACGTTATCCTATTCTCACGGTTTTAATATAGTAGAAGAAGGAATGCAGATTCGCAAAGACCTTACGGTTATCATGGTGGCTCCTAAATGTCCGGGTACAGAAGTGCGCGAAGAATATAAAAGAGGTTTCGGTGTGCCCACACTCATTGCAGTACATCCCGAAAATGATCCTGAAGGAAAAGGATTGGCTCAGGCGAAAGCTTATGCCGTTGCAACAGGCGGGCATCGAGCTGGTGTTTTGCGTTCTTCTTTTGTGGCGGAAGTAAAGAGTGATTTAATGGGAGAACAAACTATTCTTTGCGGCGTGTTGCAAACAGGTTCTATTCTGTGTTTCAATAAAATGGTTGAAAATGGAGTTGATGCCGCTTATGCATCCAAGCTGATTCAATACGGTTGGGAGGTGATTACTGAGGCCTTGAAACACGGAGGTGTGACTGCAATGATGGATCGTTTATCTAACCCCGCTAAGATCAAAGCGTTTGATTTATCTGAAGAGTTAAAACAGATTCTTCGTCCTCTTTTTCAAAAACACCAGGATGATATCATGAGTGGTGTATTTTCATCTACGATGATGGCCGACTGGGCCAATGATGACCAGCAATTACTTGGATGGAGAGCAGCTACAGCAGAAACAGCTTTTGAAAAAACTCCTGCTGCTTCTTTAGAGGTTGACGAACAAGAGTATTTTGATAACGGACTTTTAATGGTTGCATTCATTCGTGCAGGTGTGGAGCTGGCATTTGAAACGATGGTGGAAGCGGGTATTAAAGAAGAATCGGCTTATTATGAATCACTGCATGAAGCACCGCTGATTGCAAATACCATTGCACGTAAGAAACTTTATGAGATGAATCGTGTGATTTCCGATACGGCTGAATATGGTTGTTATTTGTTTGATCATGCTGCTAAACCTTTATTGGCCGGTTTTATGATAACAGTAGATACTGATCTTATTGGTAAAAACTTTAATGAAGGGAAAAGCCAAGGAGTAGATAATCGTCGGTTAATCGAAGTGAACAAAGCTATTCGTCAGCATCCTGTTGAGCAGGTCGGTACAGTTTTAAGGGAAGCGATGACTGAAATGAAAGCGATCCGAACAAATGCTTAATAATGGAGCATGTAGCACAAAATATATCTGAGCTTCATTTTCATAAAGCTGCTTTGAATCTGAAAAAGGTTGTTAGTAAAACACCTTTGCAGTATAATGCAAACTGGTCGCGCAAATATTGCTGCAACATTTACTTCAAACGTGAAGACCTGCAGGTTGTTCGTAGTTACAAGTTGCGTGGCGCTTATAATATGATCAGTCAGTTATCGCAGGAGCAATTAAAAAACGGAGTGGTTTGTGCCAGTGCCGGAAATCATGCTCAGGGTTTTGCCTATAGCTGTAAAAAGCTGGGGATTAACGGGGTGGTATTTATGCCGGTAATTACGCCGCGTCAAAAGATCAACCAGACTAAAATGTTTGGGGAGGATTTTGTTCAGATTCATCTTGCCGGTGATACATTCGACGATTGTGCGGTGGCTGCCAAGGAGTACACCGAGCAACATGGTATGACCTTCATTCCGCCCTTTGATGACTATCGGGTAATTGAAGGACAGGGAACTGTTGGACTTGAAATACTCGACGATCTGAAAGGCGTTGATTATTTATTTTTACCAGTAGGGGGAGGCGGATTAAGTGCCGGTGTAGGTAAGTTTTTTAAAACCTATTCACCTCAGACTAAAGTCATAGGGTTAGAACCACAAGGTGCCCCATCTATGTATAAAGCATTAGAGGCTGGTCATCCGGTTATGCTTTCTGAAATTGACAGTTTTGTAGATGGAGCAGCAGTGAAGCGTGTAGGTGATCTGACGTTTTCTATTTGTAAAGATGTATTGGATCAGATGCATTTGATACCGGAGGGAAAAATCTGTTCCGTGATTTTGAAGTTGTATAATGAAGATGCCATTGTGGTTGAGCCTGCCGGAGCCTTAAGTGTTGCGGCACTGGATGATTTTGCAGAAGAGATCAAAGGGAAAAATGTCGTTTGTATTGTGAGTGGTAGTAACAACGACATTGATCGAATGCAGGAAATAAAAGAACGCTCTTTGCAGTATGAAGGGTTGAAGCATTATTTTCTGGTCAATTTTGCACAGAGACCTGGCGCCTTAAAAGAATTTGTAAACGGGGTACTTGGTCCGAATGATGATATTACACGATTTGAATACATGCAGAAGACGAATAAAGAAAACGGACCGGCATTGATTGGTGTTGAATTAAAAACAAGAGAAGATTATGAATCATTGATTCAGCGCATGCATTTCTCTCAAATTAAATTTACAGAGTTAAATAAAAATGACACTTTGTTTGGGTATTTGGTGTAGAGATATTGAGTGATTAAGAGGCTTCTCTTATTCGGCTCTGTTGGACTTAACATATGTAGAATAATATTTCGAAGCAATTAAATGCCGTAGGTGTGAAATAAAACGCAAACAAAATTTCTACATAACCTATGCAAAATAAACAGCTGTTAGTATGATTGTGTTGTAATTTTATTGCGATTGTTTGCATTGAAAAAAGTCAACCTTTTTTAGGAATTGATCATTCTAATTTTTTATGATAATGGCAGGCAATCAAGGTTTGTACAATCCCGCTTTTGAGCATGATGCATGCGGCATTGGTTTTGTGGCGAGTATCAAAGGGAATAAATCCCATCAGAATATTTCAGATGCACTCACCGTGCTGGAAAACATGGAGCACAGAGGTGCTTGCGGTTGTGAGCACAATACCGGTGATGGTGCGGGCATCATGATACAGATGCCGCATGAGTTTTTCTTTGAAGAGTGTTTGAAGTTAGGGGTTCATCTTCCCTCTTATGGTAAATACGGAGTAGGTGTTGTCTTCTTCCCAAAAGAAATCAGGTTACGTGAAGAGTGCCGCGCAATTTTTAGCAGAACAGCTGAAAAGCTCGGCATTGAAATTCTCACTTACCGCAAAGTGCCGGTCAATCCCGACGATATCGGTTATACGGCACTGTCAGTTGAGCCGGAGATGGAACAT
>JBIIPV010000082.1:0-5391 GCA_044342435.1 Lacibacter sp.
CGGCGTCGCGCTCTAAACGTGTTTTATCAACAGCTGTTACGAGGGTTCCCACTTTCATTCCAATAGCGAACTTCCAGCTTTTTTGGTGCTGGTAAGGTTTATTCATAAAACGAAGTTCAAGGGGTGCTTCCAGGTAAGCAGTATGAAGTTTGATGCTTTTGTATCTGGTATTTGTATCTGCTCCTGTGAGATTTCGGAAACGAAGACCACTTTCTCCTGTAATATCTAAATCCTTTTTTGCATTTTTATCGAAGAACATATGATCGCTTCCAATTCCAACTCCAACACCAATGCTGAAACGTGGATCTGATTTAAATGGAAGATCAAAAGAGAAATAAGCATTAAAGGAACGCGACAATCCTTTGGTGAATACACTGTCGGGTGTTTGAAGCCAGAATAAAGAACCTAATTGAAAATGCAGGTGATCTTTGGGTCTATTATCAAGTGTTGGCCTCGTTTCACCCGATCCGTTTTCTGTTTGTGCAAATGCAGAAAGGAGAACCATTCCGCTCAAAAAAAAGGTTAAAAAAGCGCGTTTCATTTTTGATTACTATTTGTCGGTCAAAGTTAATGTAATAAAAAGAGAATGGCGCTCTAAAGAATTTTACCAATTGGAAAACTGATATTGAAACTGGTTTTATCGGGTATTGACACTACTTCAATTGAACCACGGTGTTCCTGTACTATGCGTTTTACAATACTTAAACCCAAACCGGATCCTCCTTGTTTTTCTTTGGTCGAATAAAACAGTTTAAATATTTTATCGAGGTCGCCGGCCGGAATGACGGGTCCGTTGTTTTCGAAGCTGACAATGATTTTGCCTTCTTTATGTGCAGTATAGACGCTTAATTGTTTGTCTTCCTGATCTTTCATTGCTTCAATTGCGTTTTTTATCAAATTTGACCATAGCTGAAAGAGCTTGATTTCACTTCCTTCAATGGATACATGTTTTTCTATTGAAACAGAAACCTGATGAGATTGCAGCAGGTCGTATCCGAACATATTCAAAACGGAAGAAATGTTTTCATAAAGGAAAACCGGCTGCCATTGTTCTGCTTCTTCATTTTTAATATAGGATCGAAGATTTTTGATGACGCTGGTGGATTTTCCAACAGAACCGGTAATGGTAGTGATGATGGTGTTGATCGTTTGAATGTGCTCGATCATCCGAAGCATTCTTTCTACATGCACAAAGCTGATCAATCTCAAAATCAAATCATTTTCTTTTCCGGCAAGAAGGCGACATTTTACAAGTAGATCAGAGAGTTTTTTGAGTGTTTCCTCTGATTTTCCGGTATGCTGTTGATTAAGAAAGACCAGCATTTCGCTCTTTTCATTTCTTAATTGCATGCCTGTGATAAAAGACTCCGACTTGATGTGTTGAACCACTTGCCGGATTATCTGCCATTCTTCATTTGAAAGGCTGCTTATTTCATCTTCAAAAATCTGAGAAATAACATATTGAAGCGTTTCTGCTCCAACCATAATGGTGCTCATAGGTGTATTGAGATCGTGCGCAACACCTGCTGCCATTTCTCCGATAGCCGCCATTTTTTCATAATCGTTTACCGCTCTTGATAATTTTATATTTGCATCTACGCTTTCCTGTACTCTTTTTT
Organism: Lacibacter sp.; assembly: GCA_044342435.1. Lineage (GTDB taxonomy): Bacteria > Bacteroidota > Bacteroidia > Chitinophagales > Chitinophagaceae > Lacibacter. The sequence goes on from JBIIPV010000082.1 coordinate 1,620, forward strand.
CAAGGTTTTTATTAATTGAACGCAACCCCTCTTCATACTGTTTGCGCAATGTTATGTCTGTTTCAACGGCAATATATCCGGATACTTCTTTTTTTACATTCAGTATCGGTACAATATTTAATTCAAGCCAATATTCATTGCCATTTTTTCCGCGGTTAAGAATTTCTACTTTCGATATGATTTCATGATTTGCAAGTTTGCTGTTGATATAGCTGATGGTATTGAGGTCTGTTTTTTCAAACTGAAACATCGCCGGTGTATTGCCTATGACTTCTTCCTGTTGATAGCCGGTCAGTTTCAGTAAACTATTGTTTACCCATATTATTTTTTTGGTTTTGTCTGCAATGATCACGCAGTTGGATGTATATTCTGCTACATAAGAAAGTCTTTGAATCTCTTCCTGGTATTTCTTTTGTTCACTGATATTTTGGATGATTCCGGTGACTATCAGATTATTTCTGGATCCTGCGTATTTTTTTTCTCCGACCAGCTTTACCCAAAATGAATCTCCATTTCCTTGATGAACCAGTTGTATTTCTTTTTCCAAAAAAGTTTCTGAGTTGTCTTTCCTGAAAAAAGAAAGTATCTCATCACGAAATTCTGGTATAATCAAATTTTCCATTCCGCTACGCGATCTTGGGTAGTTGTTCTCTATGCCAAGCAATTCGTCGAGCGTTTGAGAGCTTTCCCAATTACCGCTAGAAAGATCAACTTCGTAATGACCCAGTTTAGCCCGTCGTTGAGAAATAATCAGTTTTTCTCTTGCCTGCTCTAATTCGAGCGTTCGGGCTTTTACCAACAGCTCCTGATTATTGAGGATCGCTACATTTTCTTTGTTCTTATATTGAATTGTTTCTACCAGTTCAGCAAATACGTTTTGCAACTCTCCAATTTCACCTTTGCTATCACTCAGTGGAATTGTTTGGTCAAGTATTTTTTCTTTTGATTGTCTCACAAGGTTTGTCAATTTCAGTAAAGGCCTTGTTAGTGTTCTTGAAATCAAAAGCAGCAGGGTTAAAAAGAAAGGTAAAGAAATCAAGATGAACAGATATACCGGCTTGTTAATTCTTTTTACTTCCTCATCAATTTTTTGAAGATCTTCTGCAACGCGGATGTACCCACTGAAATATTTTGATTTAAAAGGAAAGTCCTGGAATATAAAAACCGAAGAATCTACTATTGATACTTCCTTAAACGATTTTCCCTCGGGAAAAGTAGCAAGCAGCTGTTCTGTTTTCGTGGCCGAATCTCGAATGATCACTCCTACGAAATTAAAATCCGAGTTTTTTTTAATGAACTCAATTGTTTTTTTTACCCCATTTAAGTCCTCGAAGTCAACTGATAGTTCAACTCCCAGCGCAACGGTTTGTGCGGCTTCACGAAGAGCCTGCCTTTTCCGTTCTACCAGTACTCTTTTTTGTTCCTGTGGATAATAATAAGCAACAACCGACAGGATCACCACAGGAAGTATGGCAAAAGGGATCCAGAAACGAAAGGTGATGGAATGAAAAAAGTTTCGCATTGCTTATTCAACAAAAAGGAAAAGATATTTATTGTCAACGGTTTTTCGGGATTCAGCAGCAACCACACCAATAGCCCCCGGGGTTTTTAATACGTATGCGATAATTTCAGCATCGCTGTCAAGAAAAACAGGCGGGTTGGCGCGTCCTTGAAACACAAGAGAAAGCCAGTACTTCTGCATTTCCTTTACACTTGTTTTGTAAATAACAGAAGCGGTTGTATTTGCTGAAGCACATTTGGAAGATGGCAGAACGATGGTTGTTTGTTCTTTTGTTACCGGCCATCGGCTGTATTTCCCCAAAAAAACATCCTGTACATCTTTCATTCTTCCATTAATAAATCCTGTCTTATTTTGAACAACAGCAATATCCTTCATAGATGTTTGTCCGAACGAGACAAAACAGCTAAAAAGAAAGAAGATGGTTAAATTCAATTTCATATTCAAAATGAATAAGCTAACTGCATTTTTAATACAATGTGGTTATGTCCGGTATGACTCCCGCTATGCTGATGTCTTTCCGCTTTCTGGTATTCAACTTCTGTTTTGAGGTTGATGAGGTGGCTGAATTCATGACGATAACCAATTGCATACCTGCCTACATTATAACCATAGGTATGTAAATCTTTATCGCTTACATTCATCAGGTCAACATGAATAAAAGGAACGCTTTTCTCACCAAGTCTCAAACCGGCATATAAATAGTTTGTGTAATTACCCGCCTTGCCAAGAGAATCTGTGCTGGTAATATTGTAAGCAAATTCATTTAACACTTCATATTTGTTGTTGAAATAAGCAAATGATCCGCTTAGCAGGTGAAACTTTACGTTGCCTTTATACAAAGGCCCCGTATAGTTTGTTGTTCTGGGATCGGTATGCCCACTATGTGTACCCCTCCCGTTTCCAACAATATTATTATAGTAGTATGAGGCACCTATGCGCATGCCTGTTACGGGTTTAAAATGAAAAGCGGCCGTTATAGAAGGGTCAAAGGCTCCGCTGAATCCATCTGTGGAGGCGATGCCATTTCCTAGCACCACGTCGTAACCGAAATTATTTGACCCCAGGTTTTGCCCCTGAAATTGTAAACCAAGCGTATGTACCGGAACAAGGTGGCTGAAGAAAACAGGCCTTTCAATAGCAGGATAAAACACTCTGCCATGATGATAAACATCGTTCCAGTAGTTTACGGGTGTATGAATCTTTCCGGCAATGATGTTGTGGTTTTTGTAATAGTTGAATTTTGCAAAGCTTCTTTCGATACTTGGAAAAAATCCTGTAGCAGATTTATCGTTAAACCTTATGACAAACTCACCAAGGAAAGAGATCTTGTCGGTGAGGTTGGATGTCACAAAAAAATCATGCTCTCCTATCGAGAAATAAGAGTATGAATGATCTTTTGTTGATTCAAGAAAATATTCCGTATGACCGAATCCGTTGAACTGAGTACGCGGTTTTTGCGCTCTTGCAGAAAAGGCGATCAGAAACAGAAATAAAAAACAAACTCGCATTTTTAATATAGATTGAGTGTTTGTGTATGATGTTTATAGTAAAACATATTTACTTCTCAGTACAATTAAACAATGAAAATAATTGTTGCTCTCTCCAGGGTTTTGATATGAATGCTTCAAGTAGCCCCTCATTTTTTAATCTTTCAACCTGTGCTTCATCTGCTTGTCCCGACAGGAGAATACATTTCACATCGGCAAAACTGTTTTTTGTTTTTTTGATTAAATCATAACCCGACATGGCAGGCATTCTAAAGTCGGTAATTAAAAATTCAATCTTTATATTTTCATTTTTCAATTTTTCCATATGATCCTGAACGTGATTTGCATCCAGAAAAAAATCAATCAGCACCCGGTCGGTATTGAAGCATTTTCTTAACTGAAGCGAAAGCATCTGTAAAATATGTGGATCATCATCTACACAAATCACAGCGGTTTTAATTTGATTCATCGTTTTGGATTTTAAGAAAGGATAAAGATCACGAAGCCACCGGTTCTCTTTCGGAAATTTTATATAAGTATAGATCTTCTTTTTTATCAATACATTCACCCCATATTTTCACCATCTTTTCTTCGCCTTTTGCATTTAAAACCGAAGTAAACCATTCAACAGATTCGCTGTATTTGTTTTCTTTTCTGAAAAAAGGGACATGGTCAATGACATCATTTGAGGATTTCCCCAACATGCGTAAATAAGCATCATTTACCTGTAAAACATTGCCCCCCCACCCTTTTGTAATGATAG
>JBIIPV010000050.1:0-6246 GCA_044342435.1 Lacibacter sp.
TTCGAATACATTTTCCAGTGTATGTTTCGTGGTGTTGTCGCGCACTCTTCTTGCAGGAGAAAAAACGACAATCGGTGGATTTGATGAGAATAAATTAAAAAAACTAAAAGGACTTAGATTCACTTGCCCGTTTTTATCTATTGTAGAAACAAAAGCGATGGGCCTGGGTGCAACGGCATGTTGTAGCCATTGTTGTTTTTGGGCGGGAGAAAGTGTTTTTAAATCAAGTGTCATAAAATATTTTTTTGGCGCCGAGAAAGAAGAAAAGAAGAATAACGCAGAGTTAAAAATTATTTACGATACGTTTTAATCCTTCTTTTAACAATGGCACATTCAAGTTAATCAGATATCCAAGTTGTTTATTATATAGTTTAAGATAGGTAATTACCTGAAACTGAAAAACAGGGTTTAATGTCTCTACAGATTTGTTTTCAATGACAATTTCGTTTTCTACTAAAAGATCTATCTCGTATGCTTTACCAAGTTGTTTCCCCTTATAGTGAAGACTCACTGGAACATTTGCTAACACATTCAAGCCTCTTAATTCCAATTCTCTTTTTAGTGCCAATTGATATGCCGACTCAAGCAAACCGGGACCTAATTCCCTGTGAACCGCAATAGCAGAATCGACAATCACACTTCCTATTTTGTTTAACTTATAATTATTAGACATTTTCTTTCTTCAGTTAATGAGAAAGACAAATATTTCATAATTGAGCTGTAGTTATAATAAGTAAAACACTATTTTATCTTCTGTTTTTTCTAAAGTCGCTCAAGATCTGTCTAAAGAAGATGCATTACTCTGCGTTTAACTCTGTGTTCTCCTTTCTCTGCGCCAAATCTTTGAGCAAATTACTTTTTCCTCTTCAAAATCGAAAAATCATCCTCCTCCGCAACAATCGTATTTGACAATACACCCAACCCATCAATTTCCAACTCCACCACATCCCCGGCTTGCAACCATTGCTCCGGATAGTTGGGGTCGTTGAGTTTCCCGGTACCATTCAATTCCAGAAAACATCCCGTGCCAACCGTTCCACTACCAATCACATCACCGGGATAAAGATCTACTCCGTATGAAGCGCGTTCAATGATTTCAGCAAATGTCCAGTCCATATCTCCCACATTGCCATCACTCACCTGTTTACCATTCACCCTACACTGCATTCTTAAGTTCCAGCTTTTACCAACGTGGTTTTCTTTTGCAGGGATTTCAAATTTTTCGAGTTCATCAAGTGTTACCAGCCATGGCCCGATGGTGGTTGCAAAATCTTTCCCTTTTGCAGGACCAAGATTTAGCAACATCTCTTCCATTTGTAACCTTCTTGCACTCAAATCATTCATGATCATCAACCCGCCGATGTATTGATCCGCATCTTCCGCTCTGATATTTCTTCCATGTTTGCTGATCACAATGGCGGCTTCCAACTCGAAATCGAGTTTCTCAAAATGATCGGGCATACAAGCCACATCGCCGGGTCCTTTGATGCTGTGGTGATTGGTGAAATAAAATATCGGATACTGATCAAATTCAGGAATCATCTCCACTTTTCTGTTTCTTCTTGCTGCTGCAACATGCTGACGAAATGCATATCCATCCCTGCAGGAAGAAGGAAAAGGAACGGGCGCAATCAACTCGATCCTGTCAATAGGGATTACATTGCCGGGAAGGAGTTTGCCATTATGTACGGCTTCCATTCCTGCTTTTGCCACCGGCAGGTATTCTTCCCAGTAATTCAGAAAAAGATTCATGCTGGATGGAAGATCAGGATGGAGCTGGTCCATGTTGTACACCTTTCCGTTTTCCAGTACTGCCAGTTGTTCCTGGCCATCGAGCAAATAAGTAATTAATTTCATCCGGCAATTTCGTTTTTTATGACGCAAAGGTAGAGATTCTGTAAGCAGAGAAGCACGCATTTATATTACATTTGCTTCAAGATGATTCAATCGCTCAACGACTTTAAAAAACCATTCTTTATTGGTGTAGCCGGACAAGGCATGAGTGCCATTGCGCAATACCTTCAGGGTATTGGAAAAGAAGTGCGCGGTAGTGATCGTTATTTTATTCCGGGGAAGCCCAATGCCACCAGAGATTATCTGGAGAAAGAAGGCATCCGTTGTTTTTTACAAAACGGAGAAGGCATGGATGAAGGAACTGATCTTGTGGTGATATCCACTGCTGTTGAAGATACTGTACACGAACTGGTGCTTGCCAGACAAAGAGGAATTGCTGTCATTCTGCGGGCTGAATTACTTGCATTGATTGCAAAAAGCAAAAGAACGATTGCTGTTGGCGGCACGAGTGGTAAATCCACAACCAGTTCCATGATTTTTGATATTCTGGAAGAGGCCGGTCTGGAGCCGGGTATTATCAGCGGAGCCGGGTTAACCAGGCTGATTGCCGAAGGCAGACTTGGAAATGCAAAAGTGGGGAAAGGTGAATGGTTGATTATAGAAGCAGATGAAAGTGACGGATCCATTGTTTTATATGAACCTGAAATTGGATTATTGCTGAACATAGACAAAGACCACAAAGACATAGATGAACTGATAGATGTTTTTCGTCAGTTTCAATCACATACGGAAGGCGCTTTCATTGTGAATCGTTCACACTCGCTTGCTGCAAGTTTGTCGATGAATGGCACAAATGATTTTTCTTCAGATACATCTGTTGCTGCAGGCTTTCAGGCAAGCGATTTCAAACAGGAAGGGTTGAGGATGAGTTTTTTGATTAATGAAGTAAGCTTTACAATGAATGCGTTGGGCAAGCACAATATGGAAAATGCGCTTGCTGCTGTTGCTGTTGCTGCGCAATGCGGGGTTTCACTTGAAACGGCCTCTCTTGCTTTGTCGAAATACGAAGGGATTTATCGGAGGAATCAGGTGTTTGGTTTAAAAAATGGCATCTGGATGATTGATGACTACGCCCACAATCCTGTGAAATGTGCCGCAGCAATCAGATCTTGTCAGCCTCTTTCACCAAAAGTAGTTGCCTGGTTTCAACCTCACGGTTACGGCCCAACGAAATTTCTACGTAAAGATTTTGTAGATGAAATTTCCGCTGCCCTTCGTCCTGAAGATGAAATCTGGATGAGTGAAATATTTTACGCCGGCGGCACAGCAGTGAAAGATATTTCTGCTGCTGATCTGATAGATGATCTTCGGGAAAAAGGATGTCGTGCATATTTCATTGAAAACCGAAATGATTTTATGTCATCTGTAAAACCACATCTCAATCCAGGTTCTGTTTTGTTATTAATGGGTGCACGTGATCCAAGCCTTGAGTCCTTTGCAAAGCAGGTGTGGGAATCGTTGTAAACATTTACTTTCTTTCTGAAGGATCACGTCTGCGACCTTTCTCTTTCTGTATCTTTAAGTTGTAATCTGAAAAATCAATCATTGATGCGTACGTTTTTCCTCCTATTGTGCCTGCTGACCTTTAGCATTGCCTCTTCACAGGATCGAGATCAGAAAGCCAATATCTGGGCCGACAGTGTGCTTCAATCACTCTCGCCCGATCAAAAAATTGCCCAGCTCATGATTATCCGGGCGCATAGCAACCTCGGACCCGATCACGTGAAAAAAGTCTCGTCTTTAATTAAACAATACAATGTTGGCGGACTGTGTTTTTTTCAGGGAGGTCCTGTTCGTCAGGCTTTATTGACAAATCAATATCAAAAGCTGGCCCAAACACCTTTGATGATAACAATAGATGGTGAGTGGGGTTTGGGAATGCGTCTCGATAGTGTGATATCGCTTCCGCGTCAACTCATGTTGGGTGCAGTGCAGGATTCTCAATGGGCATATCGTTATGGCAAAGTGCTCGGACAACAATGTAAACGCATGGGCATCCATGTAAACTATGCACCTGTTGTTGACGTGAATAATAACCCTGCAAATCCTGTTATTAATGATCGGTCATTGGGACAAGACAGAGAAAAAGTGGCGAAGTTTGGTATTCAGATTGTGAAGGGGATGCAGGATGAAGGAGTGATGGCCTGTGCCAAACATTTTCCCGGTCATGGCGATACAGAAACCGACAGCCATTATGATTTGCCTGTTATCAGGAAATCGCGCAGTCAGCTCGATTCACTGGAACTATATCCATTCAGAGAGTTGTTTAAAAACAATGTCGGGAGTGTGATGGTGGGCCATTTGTTTATTCCATCCATCGACGGAAGGCCCAACAGACCAACTTCTTTATCTGCTGCAAATGTGACAACATTAATGCGTCAGGAACTTAACTATATGGGCCTTTCATTTACCGATGCAATGGAAATGAAAGGGGTGACCAAGTTTTTCCCTTCATCACAGGCAAGTGTGGAAGCCCTACTTGCAGGGAACGACATGCTTTGCCTACCCGAAGACATCCCGGGAACTATTGGTGCTGTTAAAAAAGCAATACGCAATCGTGTATTAAGTTGGGAGTTGATAGATGCACGGGTAAAACGGGTTTTGATTGCAAAATATCAATATGGCCTTTCTTCAATTCAACCAATTGATACTGCTCATCTAACAGAAGACCTCAATGCACCGGTTAAAGGACTTATAACCGAAATAGCTACTCATGGAATTACACTTCTGCGTAATGAAGGAAGCCTGCTCCCGCTCAATAAAAGCACACTCACTTTTTTATCCAAATCGGCTAACAAACCTCTCCGTGTTGCCTATGTTGCTATCGGTGTAGATTCTGCAAACACAATGGCCAACCGGATGAAAAATGAATTCGGAGCTGATCTTTTCTTTTTTAACTATAAAAGAGATGCAGGAAATGTTCTTTCACAGTCGGAGCTTATCAAAAGAAGTTACGATTATATTGTAGTTGGTGTTCACAATTACAGTCGTCGTCCGGCAAAAAATTTCGGTATCAGTGATCCTGCTTTGGATTTTGCAAAACGCTTGCTTCAGGCACCGAATTCAACGCTTCTTTTATTTGGGAATCCTTATGCCGGTAAGAATTTTTGTGATGCCGGTCGAATGCTGGTTTGTTATGAAGATCATCCTCTGATACACGAAGCTGCCTTTGATATCCTGACCGGAAAAAAATCACCCGAAGGAAAATTGCCTGTTACCATTTGTGATGCTTTGCCTTATGGGTCTGGGCTGTCTTATCCTGCTTCTGCCATGCTTCCAAGGTCTTATTTACCGGAAACATTGTTTACTTCTGTTGATTCAATCATTTATTCAGCGATAGAACAACATGCGATGCCGGGTTGTGTGGTGCTTGCAGCAAAAGAAGGGAAAGTTTTTTTTGAAAAAGCCTACGGAACAATGACGTATGAAAAAGATCAACCGGTTACGCCTTCTTCTGTTTTCGATATGGCTTCTGTGACAAAAATCTGTGCTACTACACTGGCTGTAATGAAATTATATGATGAGGGGAAACTGGATTTAAAAAAAAAGATCAGTGATTACCTCTCCTGGACAAAAGGCAATCCCAAGGGGAAGCTGACCATCAAAGAAATTCTTTTACATGAAGGAGGACTAAAATCTTGGATTCCTTTTCATCATTATGTAACAGATACCATTCGAAAAGAATTACACGCAGGTTATTTTTCTGATCAAAGCATAGAAGGATACAGACTTCAGGTTGCCAACGGGCTGTTTGTAAAAAACAACTGGACAGATGCGATGTTTAGTTATATCCTTCATAGTGAAATGACAGAAAAGGGACGTTATGTTTATAGCGATAATGATTTTATTTTTTTAGGGAAGATTGTTGAACAGATAGTCGGAATGGATCTGGATGCATATGTTCGAAAAACATTTTATGAGCCGTTAAATCTTCATTCTACCGGCTTCCTGCCTTTGAGGTGTATGTCGGTTGATGTAGTGGTGCCAACCGAAAACGATATGTCTTTCAGAAAGCAACTGCTTCGGGGTTATGTGCACGATCAAACTGCAGCTTTGTTTGGCGGTATATCCGGACATGCAGGGTTATTCAGCACTGCTTATGAAACGGCAGTACTCATGCAAATGCTTCTGAATGGAGGGAAAATTGGCACCCAGGAATTTATTAAAAAGGAAACGGTGGATTTGTTTACATCTTATCAAAGCAATGTAAGTCGTCGCGGACTTGGGTTTGATAAACCTGAAAAAGATAATCAAACAAGATCAGAACCATACCCATCTGCCTATATGTCTTCTTCCACTTTCGGTCATACCGGCTTTACCGGCACAGCTACCTGGGCCGATCCCGCCAACGGAATAGTATTTGTGTTTTTAAGTAACCGTGTTCATCCTGAA
>JBIIPV010000011.1:0-12470 GCA_044342435.1 Lacibacter sp.
CGCCGAAAAGTGATAGATGAATTATACCGAATCGCTGTAAGATGATCGCTTTCTCATTGCGAATCATTCTTTTAAAGCTTTTTTTCATCTCTTGATTAGCAGAAACCCTTATTCTTTCAGAACATCTGGATAAATGTTTGTTAAGACTTCATGCCGGTATTACTTTTACATCATGCTACTGAAACAAAGTAGTAAAATCCAATACCCAACGAAGACCAAACCCGTTTTGAGTCCCAACCCTAAGAAAACCAATGGCTTCCTTATCCGATGAAAACGTAAGAAAACGAAACAACTGAAGCCAGATAAAAGCCCGGAGATATTCTTCGGGTTTTTTTATTCAAGATCACAATCCTGCTAATCCTAAAATCTTGAAAATCCTGGTTCAGACAAATGAAGTCTTCGGCGCAGAGAAAAGAGAACGCAAAGGTTTTCGCAGAGAACAACTCTGCGTTTATCTCTTTATTTCATTCCTCCGCGCCAAAAAAACTGAGCTTTTCGAATAGCGCAAAGGTTTTCATCTATCAAATCTTTCTGGACTAACCTACTTATCGACTTCCGGACTTTCTTTTAGTCTCGTAACTCATAACCCTTAACACATAACAATATTTCTCCGCGCCGAAAAATTCAAGAAGACAGAGAGAACTACTCATTGCTTTCGTATCTTACTATAAATTTTTAAATATGTCATTTCAGGGAAAAACTGTTTTTATAACCGGGGGATCACGTGGTATTGGCAAAGCCATTGGGCTTAAACTGGCTGCAGCAGGTGCCAATATTGTGATTGCAGCAAAGAGTGTAGAAGAAAATCCAAAACTTGGGGGAACTATTTTTTCTGCTGCAGAAGAAATGCGAACGGCAGGAGGCAATGCACTTGCGGTTCAGCTGGATATCCGTTATGAAGATCAGATTCAGGCTGCTGTTCAGCAAGCCGCAGAGACATTCGGAGGCATTGATATATTAATCAATAATGCATCGGCAATCAGTTTGACGGGAACAGAAAAAACGGATACTAAAAGATTTGATCTGATGCATGATATCAATGTGCGCGGAACTTTTTTTATGACACGGGCATGTATTCCTTATTTAAGAAAAGGCGATAATCCGCACATCCTTACTCTCTCTCCTCCGTTAAACCTTCATCCGAAATGGTTCTCCGGACACCTTGCTTACACCCTCAGCAAATACAATATGAGTATGATGACTTTGGGTTGGGCAGAAGAATTTAGACAAGACGGCATCGCGGTGAATTCATTGTGGCCTCGTACCACCATTGATACTGCTGCTGTCAGAAACCTGCTTGGTGGAGAAGCACTTGCCCGAATGAGCCGCAAACCGGAAATTCTTGCAGATGCTGCTTATGCTATTTTTCAAAAGCCGAGTGCTTATACAGGTCAATTGCTGATGGATGATGAGGTGCTTGCGGCAGAAGGCATTACTGATTTATCGCCTTATGCGGTTGTACCCGGAGGAAACTTATATACCGATTTATTTATTGATCCTTCTTAATTTATCTGAGGTAAATCTCCAGCGGTTTTCCATCCCATTTGAGATCTTTTACTTCAATGGTTTTTCCATTTACTACCCAGTTTTGAAGGGCTTCGCCGTTTACAATCACGGCTCTGGGTTTTACAAATCCGTAAAGAAAAATATGACAGTTTCGGCTTTCCGGTTTCCCGTCATAATTACCCCCTTTTGACCTGATCTGAATTCTGTATTGTTTGCCCTTTTGGTGTGTGGTAATGCTGATTAATTCATGCTTTCCTGAAGCCAGCGCACGGGGGTTGCTTCCATCATCTTCATAATAAATATCAGTATTTAAACCTTTGTCGGCATAGCAATGAAACTCTAATTTGTCAGCAGGATAATTGGTTGTATTCTCAAATAAAGGTTTTTGAAGAAGTGTGCTGCCTGCTTTTACATAAACAGGAATTTGTTCCGGAATTGTTTTTACCACAATCCACTTACCGCCTTCTTCTGTTTTGGAAGGATCCCAGAAATTATACCAGGTTCCCTTTGGTAAATAAAGTCGCCTGCTGGTGGCTCCTTTTTCCAATACAGGAGCAACAATCATAGATGGTCCGAAATAATATTGATCTGTTGCCAGAAATAATTCTTTATCGGTTGTATCAGAGAAAAACATTGGTCGCACAAAGGGCAGTCCGTTGGTTGCTGCTTCATAAGCCAGCCGATAAGTGTATGGCATCAGTTTATAACGAAGACGTACAAAGTCGAGCAAAATACTTTTTTCGGGTTCGCTGTAAAATACAGGTTCGCTTTCTATTTGGGGGATGTTGGGATCCGGTGCGCTCACACTTCCGTGCGGACGGAAGATGGGAGAGAAAACTGCCATTTGCAACCAGCGGCGATATAGTTCGGGGTCGCGCTGACCCATGGCAAAACCACCTGCATCACTATGCATCGTTGGCACACCACTCAATCCCATGCTGAGCATAACGGGTAACTGTGCCTGAAAGCCTTTCCAGCTACGCTCTACATCTCCGCTCCAGGGGAAAGATCCATATCTCCAGCTACCTGCATAACCACTTCTGTTGAGATGAAACAATCGTTCTTCAGGATAATAAAGGCTGTATTTTTCAAACAACATTTGACTCCAGGTATGTCCGTATATATTGTGTACTTCATCAGCATTAAACAGTCGTTTATGCCCTATGTCTTCCAGGTTGTGGTAGAGATAAGATGGATGTTTCTCAGGCTCTCCAAGATCTCCCCACCATCCTGCAACACCCTTTCTAATTTGCTGGTCATACTGCTGCCAGAACCAGTCTTTTGTATTGTTTTTAAAAATATCTAACAGTCCCGCATAACCGAAGTAAAACTCTTTGATGGATACGGTATCTCCTTTCTTATCAACCGCATTCAGTTTGTTTTGTTGTGTGTGCAGGTAGTTAGAAGATTCAGTCAGCACAAAAGGTTCCGCAATCAAAATGGTTTTGATGTTTTCTTTTTTCAGGTCCTGGATCATTTTCTCCGGCTCGGGAAACCGTTCTTTGTTCCAGCTCAGATTGCCCATATTCCAGGAGCCGTGTTCTCCGTTGCCAAACCAAAAAAGGTCAATGATCACCGCATCCAGCGGAAACTGATCTCCTTTCATTTGCTTCGCGATATCAAGTACTTCCTGCTGATTTCTGTATCCGTATCTACTCATGAAATTACCCAATGCCCACCGTGGAGGCATTGGCATTCGGCCAACAAGTGATGTAAATGACTGAATAAGAGCGGCAGGGCTTGCACCGAAGAAAGTATAATACTGCAGTTTGCCGGCTTTAAATCCGGCTTCAACAACTTCCTTTTGGTTTTTTCCAAAATCAAAATAACCAACAGAAGGGTTATCGAAGAATATACCATAGCCCTTGTTCGATTGGAAAAAAGGCATTGAGAAGTTGAGGTTGTCTGCGTCAGTATTATAACCGTACCAAGGGTTGTTGTTCAGATTTGTTCTGAACCCTGATTTTTGAATTGGGGTTGATCTCGATCCGGTACCATAAAACTGTTCACCAGCAGAAGATCCGAACAATAAACAGTGATGATCTTCCTTTAATTCGTAACCGGTAAAATTGATTCCGTGGTTTTCGTTGCCATAGATAATTCGGAGAGGATCTTTCAGGATGTTGATTTGTTGCTTGCCTGCTGAAAAAAGAAGACTATTTGCATCTTCTTTCAATTTTTTCCATTTGCCTGCGGTATTTGTTAATACAGCATTGCTGATTTGTTCGCCTTTGTATGAATTCGTTTCAATGGTAGTTTGAATTATATCGCCGGGAAATAAACGAAGCGTGATGTTGCCATTCGTTCCATTCAGAATAATGAGACTGTCATTGTGTTGTACTGAGTTTAATTTTCCCCATCCCTTTTGAGCAAATGCTCCGGGAACAAAGTATAAGAAAAGAAAAAAAACAACGGATAATTTTTTCATTCGCAAATCATTAATGAGCTTTCATTGAATCATCAAGTTTTGATGCTCTTTCTAAATCGGGTTAAATTGTACCCGAAACTACAGTTTTGCAAGGTAAAAGGAAAATATTAAAATCGATAATTACAACTTGTTGTGGCAACACGACATCTATTTCTTTAATTTGCATCTCACATTTAAACAAAATATGGAATATAGTAAATTGATTTCTGTAGCCGGGTTACCCGGTTTGTATGAATTGGTAAGCACCAAAAGTGATGGGGCGATTGTTCGCTCTTTACAAGACGGCAGTACCCGTTTTGCATCTACTCGGCAACACCAGTTTTCTCAACTGGAGAGCATTGAAATCTATACCCAAAGAGAAAATGTCAATCTTGCAGAGGTGCTTAAAGCCATGCAGGCAAGTAATGTTTCGCTGCCCGATGAAAAAGATGCCAAAGCAATCAAGTCTTTTTTCGAACAGGTTTATCCTGATCTTGATTTCGAACGTGTGTATATCAGCGATATGAAGAAAATGGTGAAATGGTTTGGTATCATCCAATCAAAAGGAATTGAGATTGTGGTTTCTGAACAGCAAGGAGAAGAGGAAGCGTAGATTGACCCAATAAAGTCTTTATTTTTTATGAATCTATCAGCAGATATTCGGCCGCTTGGGCGTAAGTTATTGCCGACAAACTTTTCTATTACAGACTGGAACAGTCTTGAACCATATTTTACCACATTGCTCAATCGAACAATAGAATCCCACGAGGATCTGGAGCAATGGCTGAAAGATACCAGTGAGCTGGAAGCAGTAATCAGTGAAGATGCCTGCTGGCGACAAGTGCGCATGACCTGCGATACGGAGAATAAAGAATATGAAGAAGCGTTCAATTACTTTTATACAGAGATTGCGCCGAACATGCAGCCGCTCGCAGATCAGCTGAACCGCAAACTGATTGATTCTCCCTATACATCGCAGCTCGACAAAGAAAAATATTTCACCTACCTCCGTTCAGTTAAAAAGAACATTGATTTATTCAGGGAAGAGAATATTCCGATTCTATCTGAATTGAGTGTGATGCAACAACAATTCGGACAAATTGCGGGAAAGATGACCGTGACAGTTCAGGGTAAGGAATACACCCTGCAGCAGGCCGCTAAATTTCTCGAACAATCGGATCGTGCGTTAAGGGAAGATGTTTACAGAAAAGTGCAGGAGCGTCGTTATCAGGATCGTGATGCATTGAATGATTTATTTGAAAAGCTGGTTGAAAAAAGACATCGTATTTCTCTGAATGCAGACTTCGCCAACTATCGTGATTATAAATTCAAAGAACTCGGCCGGTTTGATTATACCCCAAAAGAATGTTTTGATTTTCACCGGGCTATTGAGTTGCATGTGTTGCCGCTTGTAAAAGACATTTATGAACATCATCGCAAAACCATTGGTGTAGATCAGCTTCGCCCCTGGGATCTAGATGCAGAGCCTGCCGGTATTGAACCATTAAGGCCTTTTGCAAACGGAGAAGAGCTCACAGAAAAAAGCATTGCCTGCTTTGAAAAACTTCATCCTTTCTTCGCTGATTGCCTTCGTAAAATGAAAGAGATGAAGCGCTTTGATCTTGATAGTCGGAAAGGCAAAGCCCCCGGGGGATATAATATGCCATTGGCAGAAACCGGAGCACCTTTCATTTTTATGAATGCAGCCGGTACACTGGATGATGTGACCACGATGGTGCACGAAGGCGGACATGCAATTCATTCTTTTCTAACGCATCAACTCGAGCTGACAGGCTTTAAAGAATATGGTTCAGAGATTGCAGAGGTGGCAAGCATGGCTATGGAGTTGTTCAGTATGGAACACTGGGATGTGTTCTTCTCCGATAAAGAAGAATTAAAACGTGCGAAATTCAAGCAGCTTGAACGGGTACTCACCATTCTTCCCTGGATCGCCCGCATTGATGCATTTCAGCACTGGATTTATGAAAACCCCAATCACACAAGAGAAGAAAGAGGAGCGAAGTGGGTGAATCTGGCACAACAATACAGCACCGGATTGATTGATTATGCAGGACTTGAACAATATCGTCCTTACGAATGGCAGCGCCAGCTTCATTTGTTTGAAGTGCCATTTTACTATATCGAATACGGCATTGCACAATTAGGCGCTATCGGTTTATGGATGCAGTTCAAAAAGAATCCAGAGACGGCACTGAATAATTATATCAACGCATTAAGTTTGGGCGGAACGAAAACTTTGCCTGAATTATATGCAGCGGCCGGACTGAAGTTTGACTTTTCTCCGGATCATATCAAAACCCTGATGGATTTTGTAAAGGGGGAGATGGAGTCTCTTTGATAGCCCAACGTTTGTTTGTTTCGAGATTCTGTACTTTCTTTACATCATACAGTTATACAATCAACAGGTTTTTTCATTAAATAAAAAGTTTATGAAGCCGATTCATCTTCTATTCGCTTTTACATTGATTACTCTTACTTCAACGGCCCAGGTTAATTTAACAAACCCTCCCTATGCAGAGAATTTTGATGCGATTGGTGGCGGGCTTCCCGCAGGCTTCTCCGTTTTTACGGCAGCAACGGGTTCAGCTGCCGGAACAGCGTCTACATTTACGTCAAGCGCCACGTCCTGGTTCAATACAAACGGAGGTTTTTATAATTGTGCGTCTGCAACCGGATTAGTTAATACCGCAAACCCAAATGAACAGGCAATCAGTACGAATCGCGCTTTGAGTATTCGTCAAACTGCTGCCTTTGGAAACCCTGGAGGAGCTTTTGCTTTCAGAATTGCAAACACACAAAATAAAACAGGGTTCACTTTAACATTTAAGCTTCAAACCCTGGATAGTAGCAGTCAGGGCATTTCTGCTTGGCGTGTTGATTATGGTTTTGGAGCAAATCCTACAACTTATACCATTGCGCCCGTTACACCAGCTACATTCAGTACGGGAGGAAAAACCGGAACAGCGTTTTATGTTTTTAATCGCACAATGACTGTAAACTTTGGCGCCAATCTTGATAATAAATCTGATATCGTGTGGATTCGGGTATGGGCGCCTGTAAACACCGCCGATCCATCTTATAACACTGCTTATAGCTTGCTTGGTTTTAACAATACAACTCCTACAATGAGCGGCATTGATGATTGGAATTTAAACTGGACGAATACACCGCCAACAAGCACATCTAATATTGAAGCAATTCAGAATTCTTTTGCAGTGAATGGAGAACTAAACTCCGGTGTACAGGTGCAGTTCAATGAATCAGTAAGTACGCCAACAAATATTCAACTCGTTTCTGCCGATGGTCGTATTGTATGGAATAAACAATTCGGTCAGGTACGTGCGGGGCAGACAGAATTCATCAAGCCTGCAAGTATCAATAGCGGCATATATATACTCACGATTCGCCAAAAGGGAAGGGTTTATACCAGAAAGCTGGTGAAATAGGAGAAGGTTCAATTGTCTGAATCAGGATTCTCGGGATTTTAGGATTAGCAGGATGATGGTCTTGAACTATGATTAAGCTGATTAAATGATTTCCATGATTTTTTTGACTCCCGGACTTTCTTCTGGTCTTCCCGTCTCTCGGACTCTCGGTCTTCCGAACTCATCGTCTTTCTGTCTTTAATTTACCTCTGCGCTTACCTCTTTATCTCCCTTCTCTGCGCCAAAACCAAAAACTTTTTATTTTTCACGCAAAGCCGCAAAGGGTTTAAGACGCAAAGAATTTCATTTATGAAATCTTTCTGGACTTCCGGACTCATGGACTCCCGGACTTTCTTACGGTCTCTTAGACTCTTTTTTAAGTGTGAACCCTTAGTGGCATTGATGATGAATCTGCATTTTTAGCAGAGAGTCTGCAAATTCTTTGTTATGTTTCAAAAGCTGTAGTAACCTTGTGTTGAAATCAAACCTGAAGCAAACCAAATCCTAAAATCCAATTCCTCGCCGAAAGGCAAATTGAAAAACCACGGCTTCTTTACCAATTATGCGGACCAGCAGAAAATACTGAAGCCAAAAAACCCCGCGAAAGCGGGGTTTTTGATTTAGTCAATTTGAGACTTTATTATTTAGTCAGAATGCCTCCTGTTCTTTGGATGACACCATTAAAGCACATGATATCATTCGCACCTAACAGAACACCAGCGGTTGGTAAATAGTATAACGCAAATTGTCCGCCACCTGCAGAACCGAATTTCAGATTGCTGCCACCCCATGCCGGAACACCGGTGGATGATACGACAGCAAAGTCAATTACAAAGTTTCTGCTAAATACGACATGGTCTTTTACAAGCGCCAATGCCTGTGCCGGAGTAAGTTGATTGATTTGTGTAATTGCACCACTGAGGAAAGCCTGAAATGCAGCGTTTGTAGGCGCAATAAATGTCATAACTGAAGTTTTTAAAACATTCACCAGGTTGGCATCAGCCTGTGCTGCTCTGTCCACCAATTTTTTGATGGAATCATAACCAGCAACACTGATCTGGTCATACACATTGCGTGTGGGAGGGAGTAAGATACCATTTGAACTGTTTAATTTATGGATAACACCATTGTCTGCAGCAATGTCTTTTTTTGCATCATCTACATTTTTACCGTTTACATAGATTACACCGCTTGCAAGTTTTGTTACAAAAACCGAATCAGCAGGGGTGTTGATGGTGAGAACTTTAAGGTTTTTAGTGCCGGCAGGGATATCTGTAGAAAGGTATTTGCCTGAAACCGTATGGTAACGGATGATACTGTTGGCAGTAGCCTGATCCAGTGAACCGAAGTTGATAGCCAACGCATTCAATGCAGCATCTACAGGCGCAAAAAGTGTAAACGGACCGGTTGCGCTTAGAGTAGAGCTAAGATTAGCGGTAGCCATTCCTGTTTTAATTTGTGTTAATTCAGCATCTGAGTTGATTTTACCTGCAATTGTATTCGCACCGGGAGGGGTATTAAATGTAAAATCTCCTGTGCTTGTTGCTGTTCCTCCAGGAGTTGTAACGGAAACTTTTCCTGTTGCTCCGCTTCCTACCACCGCAGTGATTGAAGTTGCACTTACAACATTGAAT
Organism: Lacibacter sp.; assembly: GCA_044342435.1. Lineage (GTDB taxonomy): Bacteria > Bacteroidota > Bacteroidia > Chitinophagales > Chitinophagaceae > Lacibacter. The sequence goes on from JBIIPV010000011.1 coordinate 8,994, forward strand.
GAGGTTGCATTCGCAGTACCAAACTTCACAACCGTTGCACCGGTCAGGTTGGTACCTGTAATGGTAACGCTTGTACCTGTGGTTCCGGATGTTGGGGTAAAGCTTGTGATAGTCGGAGCGCCGGCTGGAGGCGTTGTAGTATAGGTAAAGGTTCCTTTAGTTGCTGTTCCTCCGGCAGTTGTAACAGAAACATCTCCGGTTGCACCTGCTCCTACTACAGCTGTAATGGTTGTTGCATTTACAATATTAAAAGAAGTAGCTGCTATATTGCCAAATTTAACAGCTGTTGCACCGGTGAAATTTGTTCCGGTGATTGTAACATTTGTTCCGGTTGTACCCGATGTTGGAGCAAAGCTGGCAATTGCCGGTTGGGGAGTGCTTCCACCACCATCGTCTTTTTTACAGGAGTTAAAAATCGTCAAAATCGAAATTCCCAGCATGAGAATTTTTGAACTAACATTTGTTTTCAGTGACATGTGCTTGTATTTAGTGTTTGATAGTTGATAAAATCATCAGTTTTTAATTCGGATTCAGTTCTACAGAATTGGTAGATCTTTAAGGGGGACTAAATTAAGGTAAAATCAGATTACAACAACAAAAGTTGAAATTTCTATCAAGGCTTTATTTTTCTTTTAAGGAAGGAGAAATTAGAATCATCACTCCGGAATTCATCATACTATCAAGCTGAACAAACATGAATTGCTCATTTTGTGCACAATGATTCCAGAAAGTTTTTTATTTTTTCGGTGGGGGCTTTCTCAAAGCATCTTTATTTGGCCTTCCGGGCTGGGGTTGCCCAGGTCGGTCGGCGTTTGATCTGGGTTGCTGTCTTCCGGGCTGATGTCCTTGTCCTCCTCGGTTATCAGGCCTGTTTCTTCCTAATTGCTGCTGATTTCCTGGTGTTGGTCTGTTATCACCTCTTCCCTGCTGCCCTCTTTCCTTGTCTCTCCTTCTCCGGCTGGTCCTTTCAAGACTGCGTAAACTGATCTGCCCCACAAGCTCCACATTTGCCATTTCCTTTTCTTCCGCTTTTACCGGCGACAACTCAACAGCCCCCAACTCTTCCGGTCTCTGACCCCTTGCATTCATTTCCCGTATTTCGCGAACCCGTTCAATGGGCACCGGATATTGTTTATTGCTGTCGGGCAATACATACCACATCAGGTTTTTGAAGATGTCTTTTTTTATTAATGTGGCATGCACTCTTTCCAGTTGAAGTACATCTGCATTATTAGGAAAATGTTGCAGAGCGTCCAGGTAGGTGTCAAGCTCATAATTAAGACAACATTTCAACCTGCCGCACTGTCCGCTTAGTTTTGCCTGATTGATTGAAAGGTTCTGGTAACGGGCTATATTGGTGGAAACACTTTTGAAATCATGAAGCCAGGTGCTGCAGCATAGTTCTCGTCCGCAACTTCCTATCCCGCCGATTTTGGCAGCTTCCTGGCGCATACCAATTTGTTTCATTTCCACTTTTACCTTGAATTCGCCGGCATACACTTTGATTAGCTCACGGAAGTCAACCCTGTCTTCTGCTGTATAGTAAAATGTGCCCTTCCTTCCATCTGCCTGATATTCTACCTCAATGAGTTTCATATCCAGCTTCATCTGAATAATAATCGCTCTGGCGCGTGTAAGTGAAGGTTTTTCCCGGTCCTTGCTTTCTTTCCACTTCTGTAAATCAAGATCTGTGGCAGGCCGCATGATCTTTTTTATTTCAGGATGATCTTCCTTTATGCCTTTTTTCTTTAGCTGTAGCCTCACCAGTTCTCCGGAGATATTCACCATTCCTACATCAAATCCGTTCACTCCTTCTACCGTTACCATATCGCCCTTCACAAATGTTTGAAGAGTATTATTTCGGTAAAAATCCTTCCGGCTGCCATGGTTGAAACTTACTTCTATAATCCTGCAATCGCTATTGGGGTCGCTGAATGGCAAATTCGCAAGCCAGTCGTGTACATTCAGCCGGTTGCATCCCCCGCTGCTGCATCCTCCATTGCTTTTACACCCGTTTGGTGTACCTGTTCCACAACTCGAACAACTCATAATCTTATCGATAAAAGATGAATAATTGGAAAAATGCCGAAGTCAATCATTGACTGCTGCGCGAGTAATTTCAGGAAGTAAATGTGCTATAATGAAACGAGACTTTATTTTCCAGAGCCATCGTTTTAGGGGCAATCCCCCCATGTATCAAAAATTGCAGATCAGCATATTTTTGCGGCACGCATCTTTCCTCAAACCTATCACGCTTGTCAGCATTCCGTTTTCAGAATCAATTCCTCTCTCTATTCGTTTCACACAAATGATTCTGATTCAAAAATAAGCATTTATCTGCAAAGCGGTCGGTCGGCTAAAACTTACGGTTATTCTTCTCCTTCAAGCACCGGCACCGTATTTTGTTTGATGATGTGAAAAAACTTGATGGTTAATGCCATGAAAAGCATTTTGCCGTTAGCGTTTCTTTCAACGTAATAAATGGCCTTGTCAATTTCTTTTGCAATTGCTTCAAATTGCTCGATTCCGCAAATTTTATTCATTCTTTTGGCAAAATCCAGCTCTGTGCCTGCATAATTGATATTTTCATCTCCCAGCGCATGTACCCGGGTGCTTAATTCAATCAGATGTAAAAATCGCCTGAGCAACTGCTTTTGATATTCTCTTCCCTGGCCGTAAAGTTTATCGAACCATTTTACTTGCTCTACTACCCTGCTTTGAAGAATCAAGTTGAGCCAGTTGCGAATTTCTCCCTGCCAGTCTTTCTCTGTTTCCTGTATAAGCCGCAATGCTTCGCGGTAATTTCCTTCTGAAATTTGGGCTATCTGGAGAGCTGTTTCAGCAGATTGTCCTAATTTATTTTCCAATGCGGAAGCCATAGCTTCTGTTTCAACCGGCGGAATGCGGATTGTCTGACACCGGCTCACGATTGTTGGCAAAAGGAGGTCTTCGTTTTCTGTAACCAAAAGAAAGATCGTATCGGGCGGAGGTTCCTCGATGAGTTTCAGGAGTTTGTTTCCTTCATGCCCCATCATCTCAGGCAGCCATTGAACAAGAATTTTGCAGGAGCCTTCGAAGCTTTTTAAATGGAGTTTTCTCGCTATGTCTTCACATTCAGCCGCACTGATCTTTCCCTGTTTGTTTTCTGCTCCCGTGTATTCCAGCCAGTCAAATAAATTTCCATAGGGCTGAACTTTAAGAAAAGATCTCCATTCCGATATCCAGTCGTTCGACCTGGAAGGTGAATCCGAGCCGGAATGTCTTTTATGTACAGGGATGCTGTAGTGAATGTCGGGGTGAAGGTATTCGGCTGCTTTGCGTGATGCGGCAGAAGTGGTTGCCTGTGCAGGCATTGTTTCTCCGAAAAGACCAGCTTCGGCCGGTATTTGTTTTCGGGCATCAGCCTGCTCCATGATATAGGTGCTCAAAGCCAGCGCAAGGGGAAGACCTCCATTGCCTTCTCTGCCAATGAGGAGA
>JBIIPV010000083.1:0-5362 GCA_044342435.1 Lacibacter sp.
GTTTTGTGCTCCCTGTACAATCCATTTGTAAATAGAATCTTTTTGCGCTTTTGTAAGAGGTAGAGCGGGTGGGGGCGGCATCCTGTCGTCGCCATCGGTTGTGATGATGACTTTCCAGTATTTGCTCTCATTGGGTGAATTGGCTTTGATCCCTTTGATGATGCCGGCATAGTTATCGAGCCGTATTCCTTCTGCGCGCGTAATGGCATCATGACAACCGCTTTTGGCGCAGTTGGAAACAAAGATGGGCAATACATCCGTTTCAAAACAAATGAGAGGTGCTCCCGGAGGAGGAGGGGTGATACCCGGCGGTACTTCGGTCAATGATTCATGACGGCAGGAGTTGAAAGCTGTGAGGATAGCTATTATCGCAATGATTGGGAATTGATAGTTTCTGAATGTTTTTTTTGGGTTCATTGTTTTTTGTTTTCAGAGTTATTTACAACATAACTGCGAATCACCACTACATCATTAATAAAGCCGGTACATATTCCTTTAATTATCACAACATCTCCTTCTTTAAGAGCAGAAGCATTGCCTTCCATTGTGCATTTAACACCAAAAATCGGATCGGATGTTTGAAGGAAAACCACGATGCTGCTATCTGCATTTTTAGCGATGGAGGTGATTTTGCCAGATACTTCGATGGCTTTGTCGAGATAAGTGGCATTGGCAGTTTTTTCATTGGCAGTATAGGCCTGAAATATTTTCTCTGCATCTACCTTCATTGCAACTTCTTGTTTTACCTCCCGGTGAGGTGGATTCAGGATTTTTGTATAAACATACCATCCACCAATACCTAAACAAATAATGATGATTGTTATTGAAATTAAAACAGACTTTTTACGGAGCATTGTGGCTTTTTTTAATTCAATGTAATTTATGATTATCAACGACAACCGACCTCTTTTATTGTCGTTTTTTTCGTGTATTTATTGTTCAATAATGCGCAAGAAAGTTATTTTCACTGGTTAAGTGAAAAACCTAAGACTTCATTCCCACATACTGATCTGCGGGTTGTCGGTTTTGTATCGACCTCGCCAGTGTTAATTCATCTGCATATTCCAATTCTCCTCCGAAAGAAATTCCTCTTGAAATGGTTGTGATTTTTACTGGAAGCTCCTTGAGTTTTTTGGTGATGTAAAACAAGGTGGTGTCTCCCTGTATATTCGGACTCAGTGCGAAGATCAATTCCGCCGTTTGTTCAGTTCGTACTCTTTCGAGAAGACTTTCAACATTTAATTGATCAGGACCGATTCCATCTAAAGGAGAGATGACCCCTCCAAGAACGTGGTAAAGTCCACTGTATTGCTGGGTGCCTTCGATGGCAATCACTTCTCTGATTGATTCTACCACACAAATCAGCTCTTTTTTTCTAAGCGGATTGGCACAAAGCTGACAAATTTCCGCATCTGAAATATTGTGGCACTTGCGGCAAAACCTGATTTCTTTTCGAAGACGAATGATGGCTTCTCCAAAGTTGTTTACTTCTCCCTCAGACTGCTTAAGCAGATGAAGAGCCAGTCTGAGTGCTGTTTTTTTACCAATACCCGGTAACCTTGAAAACTCATTGACAGCTGTTTCGAGCAGGGATGAAGAGAAAGACATGGCGCTAAATTACGAAGCAGAATGTTTCTTTTTGCCAAAGTGTTTTTGAGAGATGATTTGTAGAGGGCTTAAAAAAAAGCGGGCCCCGATAGATATCACGGCCCTTTTGCTTACCTCTGAAACCACAAAAAATCTTAATCAGGAAAAGTTCCTGCATGGATTTTTTGAAAGATTTCTCTCTTATGTTTGGTAAATAATTAATTAACCGAGGATAATTGGAGGTAGTACAAAAGGAGATTGGAAGGTATAGGGATTAGTAGAGTTTCATAAAGGTAGGTTCTATCTTTTACATAATCAAGGTTTTGTAAAAAAATATTTTTCGGCATGTTTTCACAAATGGATGTTTGCTAATTTGGCCTATGTTATTACATGTTCATCCCACACACCCCCAGCCAAGGCAAATTAAAACACTTGTTGAATGCCTGAAGGGGGGAGGGGTCATTATCTACCCCACAGACACAATTTATGGTCTGGGGTGTGATATATTTCAGCACAAGGCAATTGAAAAACTTTGTCGCATTAAACAGGTAGATCCGGCAAAGGCAAATCTCTCTTTTATTTGCCACGACCTAAGTCACCTGAGTCAGTTTACAAAGTCTATTTCAACACCTCTTTACAGAATGTTGAAACAAAACCTGCCGGGCCCTTATACTTTCATTCTTCCTGCCTCCAAGGAAGTGCCCAAAATACTCAAGAGTAAAAAAGATACCATTGGTCTGAGGGTGCCGGATCACGCAATTCCACATGCTATTTTAAAAGAACTCGACCATCCCATACTCAGCGCCTCTCTTCCGGGTGAAATGGTGGAAGATTACACAGATCCGGAACGGATTTATGAACGTTTTGGTAAACAGGTGGATATAGTTGTTGATGCTGGCATTGGTGGTATGATTCCGTCAACCATCGTTGATTGCACAAAAGAGGCACCGGAAATAGTCAGGCAGGGTTTGGGTGAATGGCAGGAATAATGTACTCGAAAATATTTTTAAATCACTTAATACAAATCTTAATTTATACTTATTATTGCCAGAGTTATTTTTATACTTGATTGAAAAGTTTAAACAAACCAAATGAAGCTTATGAGTATCTGCCGTCAATTGATGCGCTTCGGTTTATTTCTTTTCTATTAATTATTGCTAATCATACTAATATAAGTAGATATTTAGAGGGGCATAGTTTCTTCTTTACACTCACCGGTTTCTTAATTACATACGTAACAGTTTCAAGGATCAGGAAAGATCATACATTTAGTTTCCGTCAATATTTGGCTAAAAGGTTTTTACGCACTTTGCCTTTGTTTTATCTGATTGTTTTTCTTTGTTTCGGGATTGCGGCTTTTTCAAAATTTGCATTTAACCAACAGATAAGTACAGGAAAACTATGGCCCTATCTGTTACTCATTCAGAACTATTTCGATCAGAACATCCTCTTTGCGCTTTCTAATCTTTGGGCCATGGCGGTTACAGAACAATACTATATTCTGTTTGGTATTTTTTGTCTGTTTTTTCGGAGTAAAATAAAATTATTTGGATTCTTATTGGTTGTTGTCGGATTAATCATTAACGCTGTTTCACACTTTGTATATGATAGTTACCACTACTTTTATTCCTATCATTATTTGCCCAGTTTTGGTGTTGGAAGTATTTTAGGTTTCTTTTGTTTTGAACGTCAGCGCAACTTCTTCACTTTTTCAAAAGCCGGTAAGCTTCCTGTTATCGTTTATATGTTATTGGCTTGCTTGTTGCTTACATTTACGTTACTCAATTATTTTGAATGGATGTATCCCTTCAAAAGTTTCTTTTTATCTATTGCTTATTTTTTGATCATTTTTAATATTGCTTTTGCGAGACATGCAATTATAAATCTGGATAAGATAAAATGGATGCAGTATCTGGGTAAAAGAACATTTGGAATGTATTGCTGGCATGCTCCCGTGATGATTGTTCTAAAAAAAATAACTTTAACATGTGGTTGGAAAATAGACGCGTACATGTTTTTTTTCATAACCTTAATGCTTACAATAGCAATATCCATTATAAGTTACAGGTATTTTGAGAGTTATTTTCTTAGACTGAAAAGATATTTTTAATCACCTCAGATTAAAATATAATTAAAACAATTCCTCTGGCTCCCACCCGATCTTAAATGATTTACGATGATGAAGGCATAGGCCATGTTGTAAAATAGCAGCGCGATGATCTGCTGTGCCATATCCTTTGTTTTTATCCCATTTATAATGAGGGAAAGAAGCATGCAAATTTTTCATCCATTCATCTCTGTGTGTTTTTGCCAGGATGCTGGCCGCTGCAATTGACATGTACTTCCCATCGCCTTTCACCACGCATGCATGAGGGATGCGGTGATATTTTTCAAATCGGTTTCCATCAATAATCAGAAAACCTGGTTTTTGGTTGAGTTCGCTGATGGCCCTGTGCATGGCAAGGAAAGAGGCTTTGAGGATATTGATTCTGTCTATTTCTTCCACATCTACTTTCGCTACTGCCCATGCTTTGGCATGCAGTTCTATATATTGACGCAGCAATACTCTGTCTGTTTCTTTTACTTGTTTGGAATCATTGAGCAAAGGATGCTCAAATTCATCGGGTAGGATTACCGCAGCGGCGAAAACAGGACCCGCATAACATCCTCTGCCTGCTTCGTCACAGCCGGCTTCCATGAGTTCATTTTGGTAGAAAGATTGAAGTTTCATTCCGGTTTCAAAAATAGAGTTTTCTGAATCATTATTGTTTATTACTAATTTCGAATAATATGGACGAGTCAGCGATCAAAAAACTTTATCCTCTTTTTGAAAAAGATTTGGTAGAGGAAATACTAAGAGAAGGCGAACAGCGACATTTCGAACCTAATGAGGTCTTAATGAGAAAAGGTCAGTTTATCAGGAGTACGCTTCTGATTTTATCCGGAATCATTAAAGTATATCGTGAAGATGACGAAGGAAATGAATTCCTCATGTATTACCTGCGACCGGGTGAAGCCTGTGCCTTGTCTTTGGTATGTGCGGCTAAGCACGAAGCAAGTCCTGTTCTCGCAAAAACAGATACCGATACGGAAGCAATTCTGATTCCGGTGGGCCTGATGTCGGAATGGATGGCAAAATATAAAACCTGGTACCAGTTTGTGATAGAAACATACCGTACCCGTTTTGAAGAGTTGTTGTCAACCATCGACAGTGTGGCGTTTCGCAGCATGGATGAACGTTTAGAGTTTTATCTGAAACGCGCAAAGGAAGTGTCAGAAAAAAATATTCTTGATGTAAGTCACCAGCAAATTGCGCAGGAATTAAATTCATCCAGAGAAGTGATTTCCCGACTCTTAAAAAAAATGGAGCAACGCGGCATGGTACAGCTTCACAGGAACGCGATTGAGATAAAGTTTTGATTAAGAACTTTTTTTGTTAGGTAATTTGACATTTTTCATAAAAACTTAATCTTTCTTTTATATTTTGATTACATTAATATTTTGATTTTGTAAAAAAGATCAAAATGAAAAAACTATTTTATTTATCACTCGTCATTCTTTTTATAGGTTGTAAAAAAGAGGATCAACCGACACCCTTGGAAAATACGGTTCAGGAAGATCCGACATCCTATCAGGAAATTGCATCTCTTAGTCTTGGCGGTGTCGGGTCGGCTGAAATAACAGCTTACGATCCTTTGACAAAAAGGTTATTTGCTGTGAATAATGGTTCGGTAAATAAAATTGATGTGATAGATATGGAAAATCCTGCTTCCAT
>JBIIPV010000084.1:0-5350 GCA_044342435.1 Lacibacter sp.
ATTGGGGGGAAAATTACATACAGACCTGGTTGATGTTAAATCCGTGTTCAGTCACCTCGCTGCTGCAGAAGATTCAAATGAAGATGATTTTACAAAAAAACAAGCAGCACTTTTTGAAGAAGCCTGTACAGTTATTCGGAAGCATGTAACATCAAATTTTTTACGACATCTTTCCAATTCATCGGGCATTCTCAGGCATCCTGAATTTCAGTATGAGATGGTGAGAGCCGGTATTGCTTTATACGGTTTTGCCGGAGGCAGAAGTAATCTGCAACTGGAAGAAGTGATGACCTTGCGAAGCACGATTGCCCAAATAAAAAAGTTATTGCCGGGGGAAACGGTGGGGTATAACCGAAAAGGGAAGATCAACAAGCCTTCATTAATCGCTACTGTGCGAATAGGATATGCAGATGGCTATCCTCGGCAACTCAGTAATGGCATTGGTAAAATGGTGATTCGCGGACAGGAAGCACCGGTAATAGGAACTGTTTGTATGGATATGACTATGTTAGATGTCACAGACATTGCTGGTGTGAAAGAAGGTGATGAGGTGATTGTATTTGGCAAAGCCCGATCACTTTCATTGCTGGCTACGGAATCAAATACAATCCCTTATGAAATCATGACCGGCATCAGCCAGCGTGTAAAAAGAATTTACGTGGGAGAGTAAAAGTTAAAAGCATTCTACCTGGATGGTCGCAAAAATCCTTTCTTTATCTTTGAACCAAATTCATTTGAGTGAAACAGAGAAATGTTGTTCTATTAATTCTGCTGATCCTGGTTTTTGACCAGAGCCTGAAAATCTGGGTAAAAACATCCATGCTGTATAATGAAGAAATCAGGATTTTCGGCAGTTGGGGTCGGTTGTTTTTTATTGAAAATGAAGGCATGGCCTATGGCTGGTCTTTCGGAGGAGAATGGGGGAAGTTATTACTCACACTTTTCCGTTTCGTTGCTGTCATTGCCGGTACCTGGTATTTAAAAAGTATCATTGAAAAAAAATACAACAAAGGCTTTATTATATGTGCCTCTTTGATTTATGCAGGAGCACTTGGAAACCTGATAGACAGCATGTTTTATGGCCTCATCTTTACAGAAAGTTTTCATGGGGCTCCACTTGCTACTATGTTCCCTGAACAAGGCTATGCCGGATTTTTTCATGGCAAAGTGGTGGATATGCTCTACTTCCCGATTATAGAAGATAAAATGATGCCTTCCTGGGTGCCTTTCATTGGCGGAAAGCCCTTTACTTTCTTTTCCCCCATCTTCAATATAGCAGATGCCTCAATATCCTGTGGCATCATTGCCATCCTGATTTTTCAGAAGAGATTTTTCCCTTCTGAAAAAGAACAAAGCAGTCAAACAGTAGAAACAAACGCCCCAGTCAATGATGACTCACAGGTGTTATAGTTAGACTCTACTACAGGTTTATGTTTATTTTATGATTTCATTTTTGGCCTCCGGTAAAGTGTGCACTAATTTAATGTTCAAATTCAAAGAACATGAAAATCCTTGCAACACCCTTTCCTTCATTAAAAGCTACCGGCGATAAAATCAATAGATTTTTTTCCGCAGTATCATCTGACATCATCTTCTTTTTCAGCAGAAATCATACAGAGCGTCCGTCCCGCATGTATAGACAGATTTTTTCAACGCAAAAAGTGAAAAAAGCCGGACTGGTGAAAGAGCAGTATGTGATACAGGAGCCCGACTACTATGGCAACTATGAATAAAGGAGGATCGAAATGACCCTCCTTTTGCTATTGTGAAGTGTACCAGTTTATATTTTACCAACCATTGCAGCCGGCACCACCCATTCATCAAACTGTGCAGGTGTAACATATCCGAGTTTTACTGCCATCTCTTTTAATGTCGTTCCTTCTTTGTGTGCCTTCTGGGCTATCTCAGCAGCTTTGTAGTATCCGATTTTTGTATTCAACGCCGTCACCAGCATCAATGAATTATCAACATGTTTTTTGATGTTGGCATGTATCGGCTCTATTCCTGTCGCACATTTATCATTAAAGCTCACACATCCGTCTCCGATTAAACGGGCGCTGTGTAGAAAGTTATAAATCATCACCGGTTTAAATACATTCAACTCAAAGTGACCGGTAGCTCCTCCGATATTGATTGCAACATCATTGCCCATTACTTGAGCAGCAATCATGGTGAGCGCTTCACATTGAGTTGGATTTACCTTACCGGGCATAATGGAAGATCCGGGTTCATTGTCCGGAATAAATATTTCTCCGATACCACTCCTTGGTCCTGATGACAACATACGGATATCATTCGCAATCTTCATCAAACTTACAGCCACAGTTTTCAGTGCGCCGTGTGCTTCCACAATGGCATCATGAGCAGCCAGGGCCTCAAATTTATTTTCAGCGGTGCGAAATGGAAGTCCTGTTAAACGTGTAATCTGTTTCGCCACATTCACATCGTAACCGGGTGGGGTATTGATGCCTGTTCCAACAGCTGTTCCACCTAAAGCAAGCTCACTCAAATGTGCCAGTGTATTTTTAATGGCCTTCAGACCATGATCGAGCTGACTCACATATCCACTGAATTCCTGACCGAGTGTTAATGGTGTGGCATCCATAAAGTGTGTGCGCCCTATCTTCACCACTTTCTTAAATGCTTTCGCTTTTTTATCCAGTGTATTTCTGAGTTTCAATATACCGGGGATCGTTACTTCAAGCAATATCTTGTATGCAGCAATGTGCATGGCTGTTGGGAAAGTATCGTTGCTGCTCTGGCTTTTATTTACATCATCATTCGGATGCAGGTATTTTTCTTTGTCAGTCAACTTTCCTCCGTTAAGTACATGTCCGCGATAAGCAATCACTTCATTCACATTCATATTGCTTTGTGTACCGCTTCCTGTTTGCCATACAACCAAGGGAAAATAATCATCGAGTTTGCCTGCAAGAATTTCCTTGCATACTTTTCCAATTAAAACCGCTTTCTTTTTTGGCAATACGCCGGCTTCATTATTTGTGATGGCGGCTGCATGTTTCAGATATGCGAAAGCGCTTATAATTTCTTTCGGCATCCGGTTGATGTCCTGCGCAATTTTAAAATTGTCAATGCTTCTTTGTGTCTGCGCTCCGAAATAAGCATCCATGGGTACTTTCACTTCGCCCATTGTGTCTTTTTCAATTCTGTACTGCATACTTGATGTATTATTAAAAATGATTGAATGATTTTATTTTCTGAATGCCGCTTTTCTTTTCTCCATGAAAGCAGTCACTCCTTCTTTCATTTCATCTGTTCCAAAACATTCTCCGAATAAACGTATTTCCTCTTTATAACCATCTTTATCCTGCGCAAATCCTGCATTCACCGCAGCAATACATTTTGCCACTGCATCCGGTCCTTTCCCTGCTATCAATAACAATGTTTTATTTGCATGTTCCAGTAATTGGTCTGATGCAAATACATCATTGACCAATCCTGTTCTTTTCGCTTCCTGTGCATCAATCATGTTGGCAGTAAGCAATAGTTCCATTGCTCTTCCTTTCCCAACCAACTGAACCAAACGTTGCGTGCCTCCGTAACCGGGAATCAGACCCAGGTTCACTTCGGGTTGTCCGAATTTTGCATTTTCAGATGCATAACGAAAATGACAGGCCATTGCCAGTTCGCATCCCCCGCCTAATGCAAAACCATTCACCGCTGCAAGTACGGGCTTGGGACAATTTTCAATTTTAGAGAATACAAGTTCCTGTCCTCTGGCAGCCAATGCCGCACCTTCATCCGAATTAAGAGAAAGAAATTCAGAAATATCTGCACCGGCTACAAATGCCTTGGGGCCAGCCCCCGTGAGAATCACTCCATAAACATCCGGGTTTGTATATACATCATCAAAGGCATGCCCCAACTCTGTGATCACAGATTTATTCAGCGCGTTTAATTTATCGGGACGATTAATCGTGATGGTGAGTATTCCATCTTTCAGGTCGGTGAGCAAGGTTTCAAATGACATGGCAAATTTTTGTGCAAATATAAGCGGAAGGAAGTTCGCGGCATTTGTTAACAATGAAGGGTAACAGGCTAACAATAAAGAAAAATTTCATCTTCATCATACACATTAACTTTACACTCATTAATCAATTCAGATGCGAATTATTTCTTACAATGTAAACGGCATAAGGGCAGCCATCAAAAAAGGTTTTTTAACCTGGCTGGAAACGAATCCTGCGGATGTCATCTGTGTTCAGGAAACCAAAGCATTGCAGGAAGATGTAGATCATACTCCCTTTCGCGAACTGGGTTATCATGATTACTGGTTCAGTGCGAAAAAAAAGGGATATAGCGGTGTTGCCATCTTCACCAAAATAAAACCCGATCAGGTGATATATGGAAACGGGCACGGAGCGAGTGATGAAGAAGGAAGGGTGATTCAGGCTGATTTTGGAAACATCCGGTTGATCAATGCGTATTTCCCAAGTGGCACCAGTGGTACCGAACGACAGGATTTCAAATATGTATGGCTGGATGAAATAGATCGATGGCTCAACTCGCTGAAGAAAAAACATCCTCAACTGATTTTACTGGGAGATTATAACATTGCCCATCAGGAAATTGATATACACGATCCGAAAGGAAATAAAAACTCCACTGGGTTTCTTCCTGCTGAAAGAGAATGGATGACGAATTTTTTTAAAAATGGTTGGGTGGATGCATTTCGGGAGATACATCCGGAACCACATCGTTATTCCTGGTGGAGCCAGCGTTTTCCAAGTGTAAGACTAAACAACAAAGGCTGGAGAATAGATTATATCAACGTCACTGAAAATCTGAAAAACAGAATCATAGACGCAGATATTTTTCCTGATGTCAAACACAGCGATCATTGTCCCGTTTATCTCGAATTAAAATAATACATGCACAACATGATCATATACAATGTAACCGTGAAAATAGATCCTTCGATTGAAAGAGAATGGATCAGTTGGATGAAAGAAGAACATATACCGGATGTGCTCGCAACCGGAAAATTTACAGAAAGTCGTTTTGTGCGTCTGCTGGAAGTGGATGAGTCGGAGGGCCCTACATTTGCCATTCAATATTCAGCAAATTCACGGGGTGATTACGATGATTATATCGCGAATTATTCAGCGGACATGCGAAAAAAAGGAACCGATCGCTGGGGCAATCTTTTCATAGCTTTTCGGACAGTGATGCAGGTTGTGGAGTGATTGTGGATATTTGCCCCTGGCTTTTTATTCGGAAACCTTTGCCAGACAAGGATTACACACTGTTTTACCTTGCGAATTTAATTTTATCAGCAGGAAAAAGCGGTTATATTTGCGACACGAAAAAGAATGATACAATGAACAAA
>JBIIPV010000086.1:0-5303 GCA_044342435.1 Lacibacter sp.
CAACAATGCAGGTCCGAGTGTAATCGCAAAGGCTATTAAATGCGAACGAAATACCTTAAAATCAGTTTCCTGCCTACTCAGGTATTTGGCAATGGCAAGAGAAGTAAACACTTTACATAATTCAGCGGGTTGAAGATTAAATCCTCCTCCGAGAGAAATCCACGAGCGAGACCCACTGATATTCTTTCCAATAACAAAAGTCAGGAGCATGAGCACAATACCTCCCAGATACATCAGATTGGCAGTTGCAGCGAAGAATTTACTGTCTATAAGAAGAATAAATAAAGCAAGTAGAGAACTAATGCCAATAAATAAAAGCTGTCGTGAATAATTATTTTTAAAAGCAAATATTGTTTTCCAAAAAGGATCATCGACACGGTATTCTACAGAAAAAATAGCAATGAACCCAATGAACAGTAACAGAAAATACATGATCACGACCCTTCCGTCAACCCCTTTGCCTATGCTTTCATCTTTAAAACTCATGCCTTGTTATTATGTAATGTTTTTTTAAAAGACATTCTCCATTCTGAATGTAAATAATATGGAGAAAAGAATAAACAGGTTTTCCTGGGAGGAGCCGGCTTATCAGATGTATTGCTTTTGAATGATGTAATAAAATCTTGTTCGGCGTCATGCAAATAAGCAAGTTCTAATTTTATTTTAGATGAAGTATCACGTAATCTTTTCAGTGAATCGCGGGTTTTTATTTCATTCTGAATACGCATTGGAATCAGTGAAGCGCGACTTATTCGCTCAATCTCTGCTTTGCGCTGCGGTCCCGCGATGGAGTCGGTCAGGTATTTTTCCATGAGCAGCGAGGCAATAGGGGCAGCCCATGTAGATCCGAAGCCCGCGTTTTCTACAACAACGCATACTGCAATCTTGGGATTTTCTTTTGGTGCAAAAGCCACAAAAAAAGAATGATTCTGTTGCTTCTTCCCTTTGTAATAATTTTCCACGGTTCCGGTTTTGGCACACACTGCAAAACCCGGAATCTTGGCATTCCTGGCTGTTCCATTGGTGACCACCATTTCCATGCCATCTATTACAGCTTGATAAGCTGTGTCAGGAATGTTTAAAGGTTTGACCTTTTGCCTAAATGACTTCAATATTGTGTCGGCTGGTGTTTCATTTTCAATAGACTTCACAAAATGGGGAATATAATACCAGCCGCGATTAGCAATTAAACACATGCTGTTAGCCATTTGCAGTGGAGTAACCTGCATTTCTCCCTGTCCGATACCCAGTGATACGATGGTGCATGAATTCCAACCACCTTTTCGAAAAACTTTATTATAACGTGACGTATCAGGAATATATCCTGCGTATTCGCCGGCCAGGTCAACACCAAGCCTGTGTCCAAGTCCAAATGCACTTAGATAATTTTTCCATTGCATCAACCCGTTATCAATGTTTTTATATTTTGGATTATCAATGGTTAATCGAAGCAAATGTGCATAATAAGAGTTACAAGAGTTAGCAATAGACAATTTCAAATCGCCTGCATGTCCCGCATTTGAATGTGTACAGGCGGGTTTACCACAAGGTTGATAACGACCGAAACAACCGTATCCGTAAGAAGGCGAAATCAATCCTTCATTCAATGCTACCAGTGCTCCTAGAGGTTTAAACGTGGAACCCGGAGGATAAACCCCTTGCATACCCCTGTTTAACATAGGCGAAGAAGGATCTGTGAAAAGCCGGTTGAAATTTTTTCTTGCCTCAGGCCCTGTCAACTCATTCGGATCATAACCCGGAGCTGAGGTCATGGCAATAATTCCGCCTGTCTGAGGCTCGATGGCTACCACACTCCCCACTTTATTTTTCATTAATTTCTCAGCCAGCTGCTGCACTTCAATATCAATATAAGTATTGAGGTGTCTGCCCGCAACAGAAGCAGTATCGAAATCCCCGTTTTCATAAGGGCCGATCGGACGATTAAAGTTATCCCTGAGAATATATTGAATTCCTCTTTGTCCCATCAGAATTCGTTCGTAATAACTTTCTAGCCCGCTCCTTCCGGCAAAATCACCCATCTGATAGAAAAAATTAGACTTTTTCAACATGGCTGAGTCAACCTCTCCCACATATCCAAGAATATGTGCAGCCGCCTTGAATGGGTAAGTCCGAATCGGACGTTCCTGAAGAAAAAATGCGGGTTGTATTCTGAAAAGCTTTTCATTGATACGCGCATATTTCTCAGCAGACAACAAGGGTTCAAAAACAGAAGCTCTGTTCCTTGTATTTTTTATGATCACATTGATGATGCGTTTTTTGAATTCGATTGTATCAATTCCTAGAATGGAACAAACCGCGTTGGTATCAATGCCTTTAAGTTGAGAGGGCATGACCATCAGGTCGTACATGACTGTATTATCAAGAATCGCCTTTCCGTTTCTATCAAAAATAATCCCCCTGCTGGGATAAACCACCTTCCGGAGAATGGCCTGATCGGAAGCCAGTTTTTCATATTTGCCAGAAAAAATCTGAAGCGTCATCAACCTGATCAGCATGATTAAAAAAATCACCCCGATGATCATCTGTATGGTAAACTGTCTCGACTGATTAAAAACGGCCATATAGATTCTCTCGGTTTATTGATCAGGTATTGGTTAAAAATTTCTGTTTCCTGGTGAAGATGATTTCAATCAGGGAAATGAGTAAGAGGCTAACCAAAGAAGATCCCAGTATTTTCATGAAGAGATACCAGATATTCCCAAATTGAAAAGCCTGTATGGAAAACAGAAAAACATGATGAAGAATGGTCAGCACAATCACATAAGTAATATACGGAACCAGACCGAGGCTCGTCACAGAAGGTTCTTTGTAATTGAAATGAACATCTTTATTGGGCATCAGAAATGTAATGATGAAAGGCCGCACATAGCCAATTAAGACACAGGCTGCAGCATGCATCCCTGGTGTACGGGTAAAACTATCCATCAATATACCTGTTATAAAACCGAGCACTATCAGCCAGGCTCTGTTCACCGTAAACGGCAGCCAAAGAATAAAAATATAATAAAAAACAACCGAAACGGATTCATGCAACGGCGGTACCCGGTATGCAATGAACTGCTGAGCAAGTATCAATATAATCAACCTGAATCCGTATCTAAAAAAATTATTCATGTATCCGGATAAGTTTTTTGAAGTTGACTGGCTTTATTCATATATGCTCATTGCAGATGAATTATTTCTTTAGTTTCACTCTTTTTTCAAGTTCCATTTGCTCATCCCTTTGCAGATTTTCAACAACGAATACATGATGCACTTTGCTAAAATCAGTGAATAACCTCAACTGAATGCTGTAAAAGGTCGAACTTTTATCAGGTACGAATTTTTCAATCACCCCTACAGGTATGCCGGGTGGGAAATCCGAAAAAAGACTGGTTTCCACCGTATCACCCTTCTGCAACTTACTACTCTTAGGTATATCTTTTAACTGCACAATCTTCGGATCAACCCCATCCCATTCAACCCGCCCCGACTCTCCCGTTTTTTTAAGTCTTGCACTTACACGGCTTTGCTTGTGTAAAAGACTCATGACATAAGCAAAGTTTTCACTTACATCCAAAACAGTACCAACAACCCCATCCGGTCCTATTACAACCATCCCGGGGGCTACCCCCTGAAGGCTGCCACGGTGTAGAGTGAGGTAATTATTCGGTTGAGAAATGCTGTTATTGATGACCGATGCCTCTCTGTAAAGATATTTTCTCTCCTTTGTCACACTGTCAACGCTCACTTTTTCCGTTTTGACTAACAGTGCAGTATCAGGCGACTGAAAGTTCTGAGATAAATTGTTTTGCAATTCATTCAACTTTTTCCGCAAAATTTCATTTTCTTCTCTCAAATGAAAATATTGTTCCACAGAACTGTATCGCTGCTGGATTCGCCCCGTAATTTCTGAGGATTTATCCAAATAAACAGACTGATGATAAGTGTTATACTGAAAAAGAATGAACAAGCAGATGCCTTCCGTTAAAAGAAACAGAAGTAAAATGGAATACCTGCGTAAAAAAGCAAAAAGATTGCGCACCGACGTGCTGTTTTAAGTTCCTCTGTCCAAGTATGATCAGTTGCGCATCACAAAAGGATATCGATTATAATTTTTGAGAGCAATACCGGTTCCCCGAACCACACTCTTTAATGGCTCATCAGCTATATGTATCGGTAATTTTATTTTTTGCATGAGACGTTTATCAAGACCTCTCAACAAAGCACCACCACCCGTGATGTAAATACCCCGACGATAGATATCAGCTGCCAGTTCCGGAGGAGTCATTTCGAGGGCTTGTAAAATAGCTTCTTCTATTTTGAAGATGCTTTTATCCAGCGCCTCGGCTATTTCCTGATAACTCACCATGATTTGTTTTGGAATACCGGTTACAAGATCACGTCCGTTCACAGGAATGTCATCCGGAGGATTATCAAGCTCCTTCATAGCTGACCCAATCTGAATCTTGATTTGTTCAGCAGTGCGTTCACCTATCAAAAGACTATGATAACGGCGTAATGCTTCGCGGATATCCCCGGTAAACTCATCCCCGGCAATACGTATGCTTTGATCGCAGACGATACCTGCAAGGGCAATCACAGTAATACCTGTTGTTCCTCCTCCGATATCTACAATCATGTTTCCTACCGGCTCTTCCACATCTATGCCAATACCGAGTGCCGCTGCCATTGGTTCATGAATCAAATACACTTCCTGTGCACCAGCCTGCTCTGCACTGTCACGCACAGCTCTTTTCTCAACCTCTGTGATGCTGCTTGGAATGCAGATCATCATCCTCCATTTCGGTGGGAAAAGAGGTTTTTTGGTATAGACCAATTTGATTAATTCACGAATCATGAGCTCCGCTGCGTTGAAGTCGGCAATCACCCCGTCTTTGAGAGGACGAACCGTACGGATACTCTCATGGGTTTTTTCATGCATCATCAGGGCTTTCTTCCCCACAGCCAGCACGTTTTTCGGATTATTCCGATCCAGAGCAACTATAGAAGGCTCGTTGACCACAATTTCGTCGTTATGAATAATCAGCGTGTTCGCTGTGCCAAGGTCAATGGCAATGTCTTGTGTAAAAAAGTTGAAAAGGCCCATTTTATTCGGAGAAAGATTAATCGTAAAAGCTGCCTGGCAAATTTGAGAGAAATAATTGGAAAAAACAAAGCTCCCGATGGCCAAAAAGGCCCTTTTCAGCCCCTTTTTCTCAAATGTTGAAAACTTTTAAAAATCTGAAGGACAATAACAGAGCGAAAGTTGGTATTTTTTTTCGTTTACACTTCACCGTTAG
>JBIIPV010000087.1:0-5273 GCA_044342435.1 Lacibacter sp.
GATGAGATGTTGAGGATGGGACGCCAGTCCGGGGTAATAGACCTTTTCGATTTCATTTCTCCCTTCAAGCCATGATGCAAGTAAATGTCCATTCTTACAGTGTATTTCCATTCTTGCACTGAAAGTTGTGAGGCTTCTGCAAAGCAGCCAGCAGTCGAAAGCCGAGGGCACAGCGCCACCCAGTTTCTGAATGGTGCGAAGTTTTTCGGAGAGTGGATTCATTTCTTTGCAAATGAGAACACCTCCTAGCAAATCACTGTGACCTCCCAGGTATTTTGTGGTGGAATGTAAAACGATATCTGCTCCCAAAAGAAGCGGATTGCTGCAATAGGGGGTCGGCCAGGTGTTATCAACAACTACGACCAGTTTGTTTTTTTCTGCAATGGTTACAGCAGCGGCAATGTCTGTTATTTTCAGAGAAGGATTGGAAGGGGTTTCAATCCATAACATTTTAGTATGGGGCAGAAGTGCTTTTTCAATATTGACGGCATTGGTCATATCCACCACCGAATATGTGATTTGAAACCCTGCAAAGACCTTGTCGAGTAGTGAACGCACTGCGAAGTAAATATCATCCGGGATTAGCAGGTGATCACCGGGTTGGAGTGTTTGGAGAATGGCATTAGCAGCTGCAAGTCCGGAGGAGAAGCTGATAGCAGTAGCGCCCTGTTCAATATCTGCCAGCTTTTCTTCGAGAGATCGACGATTTGGGTTATCGTATCTGGAATAAAGAAAACCTCCGGGGTAGTCAAGGCCATTTTCTCCCCTTTCGAATGTAGTGGAAAGAATCATTGGTGGGATGACGGCCGCACTTTCGTGCTCTACATTGTATTGGTGAATGAGCTTGGTGGAAACATGCATGTGTATGAAAATATAGGTGTAAAGTTACCATTATAAAAGGGCAGAATGATCGGCAATTTAAGTTTCAATAAATTGGCTTTTAATTCAAGCATCCAAGCAAAAAAACGGCCATTTGTTTTATTAGTTATTGAGGATGAGTATTTTGGAAGGGGCATATAGTAAATTAAATAATTAAAAAAAAATATACACTTGAAAGATTTGTATTAATTTGGGGTGTTAAAAATCTGCTCCTTTTGATAACTGCAGCCTTTGAAATTACTTCATTTCATTAATCGTCAAATTTGAATAAAGAATTACTATGAACTTCAGATTGATTCATGTGATTTCGTTGACATGCTTTTATTTTTCATCATTTTTTTGTGCATCTGCGCAAAAATTTCCGGATATGATTAAAGTAGAAGGCGGCACTTTTATGATGGGATTAGAGGAAAAATTGGAAGATGCAGATTCTGTTTCCGTTCCCCTACATGCTGTTACAGTCAAAACTTTTAACATAGGGAAAACAGAAGTGACGGTGGGGCAGTGGCGTGCTTTTTGTAATGCAGTTGATCGTCAGATGCCAAATCCGCCGAACTGGGGTTGGATTGATAATCATCCGATTGTTAATATAAGCTGGGACGATGCCCTTGCGTATTGCAAATGGTTGAGTGATAGCTCAAAAAGGACTTACAGACTTCCTACCGAAGCGGAATGGGAGTTTGCTGCAAGAGGAGGAAAAAAGACGAAGGAATTTTTATTCTCAGGAGGTCAAAGTATGTATAATATTGGCTGGTACGATGAAAACAGCAATGCAGGTACCCAGCCTGTTGCTCAAAAAAGACCAAATGAATTGGGGATTTTCGATATGAGCGGAAATGTATGGGAATGGTGCCAGGATTGGTTTGGAGAATATCCGTCTGAGCCACAAATAAATCCTCAGGGATCAGAGACCACTCAATATTTTAAAGTACTAAGAGGAGGAAGCTGGAATTATGTTCTGAGCGGATGCCGAATCGGTGACAGAAGTTATTTTAGTCCGGAAAGCCGTCTGAATGATTTTGGTTTCAGAGTGGTGATGGAAGATGTACCCGGAGCAACGAATAATAATCAGAATGAAACTCCGGAAAAATCCACCACGGCTCCCCAAAAAGGAGGGAAGGACTAACAAGTTTTAATACTTCTTTTCTCTTTCAATTAGTTCTCTGGCAATTTTCAAAGTAGACTCGGTTATTTCATTCCCGCTAATCATACGGGCAACAGCTTCGATATGTTCTTTTGCAGATAGTTTTTTGAGTTGGGCTTTGATCGTTTCTCCATCTTCTTCTTTGTAAACAAAATAATGATGATCCGCTCTTGCTGCTACTTGTGGCATGTGGGTGATGGCTATCAACTGATGCGATCCTGCCATTTTCTTCATCAACAACCCGACCTGTCTGGCTGCTTCCCCACTGATGCCTGCGTCAATTTCGTCAAATACCATTACGGGTAAGGCTGTTTTTTCAGCAATAAAGGAATGTAAACATAGCATCAGACGGCTTAATTCTCCACCGCTTGAAATTTCTCCAATGGGTCTCAATATGGCTTTTCCTGAATTTTCTCCTGCGGGTATATTTGCATTGAAAACAAAGTCAATTTCATCTTTTCCGAAAGCTGAAAGAAAGTTGCTTTCTCTGATCAGGATATCAAAGCGGGCATTCGGCATCCCAACCTGCCTGAGTAGTTGATTGATATTTTCAACGAGTGATGGTATAGCCCTCTTTCTATTTTTATGGAGTTCATCTGCCAGTGACTCCAGTTTTCTTTTTAGATCCGTCAGTTCCTTTTTTTTCATGGAAAGCATTTCTTCCGGATTCCCGGTAACTTCCAAATATTGATTCAGGCTTTCCTGTATCTCCAATAGTTCTGCGGTTGTGCGTACCTGGTGTTTTTTTAGTAAACGATAGCCGAGGTTCAACCTTTCGTTTAAATATTCTTTTCTTCGAATGTCGGGTTGGTAGTGGTCTTCTTGCTTTGATAAATCTTGTGCGATGTCTGCGAGTTCGGTATAAGAGCTTCTCAGTCGTTTTTCCAGTTCTTTCAACTCTGACTGTAATTCGGAAAACGGTTGAAATTTCTGTAGCAGCATTTTCAATTTTGGCAAAAATGCTTCATCTCCTTCCTGAAAAAGAAGTTTAAACTGATGAATCAGCACTGCGATGTCTGCACCATGCTCCAGCAGTTCAAGTTCGTTTGCTGTATGTTCAATTTCATCGGTCTTAAATGAAGCAGATGTTAGCTCTTCCATTAAAAACCGGCGGTAATCCCTTTCGTTTTGCTCGTCTTTGATGGTTTTGCTCAGGCTTTCAATTTCTTCGGTTAACTTTTTAAATAAGGCGTATTCAATGCGGTAATGTTTGCAATCTTTTTCGCATCCAGCAATGAGGTCGAGCATTTGCCTTTGATAATCTGAATTCGCCAGCTCTGTGTGATCAAATTGCTGATGTAGATCAATCAGCAGGATACGAACTTGTTTCAACTGTTGCAGATTGACAGGCGTGTCGTTCAGAAATGCCCTGGATTTTCCGTTTGATGAGAATTCTCTTCTTAAGATTAATTCCTGATCAGCATCCAATTCATTTTCAACAAGCCATTCATTGACCCTGGTATTCCCTCTGATTTCAAATACGGCTTCCACAATGCTTTTCTTCTCTTTTTCTCTGATTGAGCCGGTATCAGTTCTGCTGCCAAGGGCTAGTTCAAGGGCGTCAATGAGGATTGATTTTCCGGCACCTGTTTCACCGGTAATGATGCAAAGCCCTTTATCGAATTCTATTTCAACCCGTTCGATGACTGCATAATTTGAAATAAAGAGTTTTTTAAGCATAATTCGTGTTCAAAACTAATCCAAATTGATAGTTCCGGATACACCCGGTAACAAAAAAAGCACCCTATCGAGAGTGCTTTTTCCTTTGGGAAATTAAAAATTAAATTTCCACATTTTCGTGAAGATCTGTATCCACAAGAATACGTCCACAGTTTTCACAAACGATGATTTTTTTGTGCTGACGGATTTCACTTTGACGTTGAGGAGGAATGGAGTTGTAACAACCTCCGCAACTGTCACGTTGAATCGGAACAACCGCAAGACCATTTCTGTAGCTTTTGCGAATTCTTTCGTAACTGGTCAATAATCTTTCTTCAACTGTTTCTCTTAATTTAACAATATCCTTATTGAGTGCTTTTTCTTCTTTTTCTGTATCTGCAATGATTTTATCGAGTTCAGAACGTTTGTGTTCCAGGTTTTTTTCCTTTGCCTCAATTTGCTTGTTCACTTTATCGTGCTGAAGACTTTTTTCAAGTAAGTCCTCATTGGCGTCTTTGATGTGCTTTTCAGCAAGCTTTACTTCGAGTGTCTGGTTCTCAATTTCTTTATTGATGGCTTCGTACTCTCTGTTGTTTTTTACATTGTCGCTTTGTTTCTCATATTTTTTAATGAGCTCCTGGCTTTCTTTGATGGCTTCGTTTCTGGAATTAATAAATTCCTGAATGCCGTTGATTTCTTCTTCAATACGCACACGTCTTGCGCGAAGTCCGGTGATTTCGTCTTCCAGGTCTTTTACTTCCATTGGAAGTTCTCCTTTCAGGATTTGAATTTCATCCAGTTTGCTTTCTACCTTCTGAAGATGAATAAGGCCTTTTAATTTTTCCTCAACTGAGTATTCTTTTGTTGCTGCCATAAAGCGATAAAATTTTATTATTTCTTCAGTGTGTACCTAAAGAAAATAGTGAACCGGATTGGTCATCTCTCCGGATTTTTGGACGGCAAAGGTAGGGAATTTTTCGATGAGGTGCTTCAATAATAGGTCGATCGTATATTGTTCGCTTTCCCAGTGCCCGATATCCACAAGCAAGAGACGATTATCTGCATCAAAGAAGTCATGGTATTTTAGGTCAGAGGTAACAAAAACATCCGCTTTCTCCCGAATGGCATGAGTTGTCAGAAATCCACCGGCGCCCCCGCATACTGCCACATTTCTAATTTTTTTACCTGTAAGGGCCGAATGTCTGATAATTTTTAATCCAAAACGCACTTTCAACATCTCAAGAAAACCCTGCTCCGTGATCTCTTCTTCCAGATTTCCAACCAACCCGCTTCCATATTGATTCAGGTTATTCCCGACCGACAGGATGTCGTAGGCTACTTCTTCATAAGGATGGGCCGATTTCATGGCTTCCAAAACGGCAGATTCAAGCCAGGATGGGTAATGAATTTCAACTCTTTCTTCTGGGTCTGTGCTCCTTTTGTCTAGTTCTCCGCTAAACGGACGTGCCCCTTCCTCCGGCTTGAATGTACCCGTTCCGGAATGATAAAAGCTGCATTCAGCATAATTTCCCAATTTGCCTCCGCCGGCAGAAAAAATGGCTGTTCGTACTGTTTCAGCATGGCTTGCCGG
>JBIIPV010000089.1:0-5226 GCA_044342435.1 Lacibacter sp.
AAAGCGCAAATACATCTACTTCCATCTTTTACAGAAACCGGCATCAAGCTAAAACTGATCAATGCGCTGTTATACGGCCGGCATGTAATTACAAATAAAGAAATGGTAAATGGAACAAATCTGGATGAGGCTTGTCACATAGCGGACAATCCGACTTTAATGAAATACACCATTTACAGATTGTATCATAGTCCTTTCACAGAACAAGACATCGAGGAAAGGACGAACATCCTCAACCGGCAATTCAACAAAACAAAGCAGTTGGATGATTTACTCAAACACCTGTTTCCGAGTGCTCCCACAACCTCCCTCCTTCTGTCTTGATGGTACGTCCGGGGAAATTTTTAATCACTGCAAAATCGTGGGTTGCCATTACAACGGCAGTCTGATAATCTTCTGATACCTGTTTCAACAGCAACATAATTTCATCGCTTGTTTCAGGATCTAAGTTTCCGGTAGGTTCATCAGCAAGAATCAGCTTGGGGGAATTGAGCAATGCCCTGGCAATATCTACACGTTGTTGTTCGCCACCACTCATTTCAAAAGGCATTTTAAATCCTTTTGACTGAAGGCCTACTTTTGCGAGCACTTCATTGATGACATCATCCATATTCTTTTCATCTTTCCAGCCCGTTGCCCTGAGAACAAACTTCAGATTGTCATATACTGTTCTGTCGGTGAGCAATTGGAAATCCTGAAATACAACACCCAGTTTTCTTCTCAGGTAAGGTACTTTTTTCCAGTTCATCTCGCGTAAATTAAAACCCGCTACCGTCCCTTCCCCGTTTTCGAGTGGCAACTCGCCATAAAGCGTTTTCAAAAGAGATGACTTTCCTGTTCCGGTTTTACCGATCAGGTAAACAAATTCTCCCTCGTTGATCAACAGGTTCACATTTGAAAGAACCATATTGCCACTCTGAAAAATATTTACATTCTTAATATCTACTATTGGTGTCATATTGCAATGTTACAAAAAAAGAAGGATTTGTGAATGAGTATCGAGTGATAAAAAGAGCGACCTATAATACTTATCCGTAACGAATAAATATTCAGAAATAGTATGAGAATAGGTTTAAAATTAAAGTCATGGCTATTGAAATATATTGAAAATTGATATGCATTTTCGGAAATAGAAAAAAGAATTTTGTATAATTAACCTTCTTTCATATGTGAATATTTATAGTTTTAATGGTCATATGTTATGCCCTTTTATTCTCATCTCCGTTGGTATCGACCAATCGTTATGGGCATTTCAGGTTAAAATAACCAAATTTATTGAGATACCAACCTTGTGTTACTGTTACTTTCTTTGTCATTGCTACAAAGAAAGTAACCAAAGAAAAATCTAGGCAAACCCGATCGCTCCGCGCGGTTTGCCTGGCTCACGCGCCTTTCACTATAAGGACATTCTGGGATTGTTCCTTTTTTTCTCCTTATTCATATGTGAATAGTTATAGTTATAATGGTCATATGTTATGCCCTTTTATTCTCATCGTCGTTGGTATCGACCAATCGTTATGGGCATTTCAGAGTTACTCATTAAAAAAGGAATTTGCAACAATATAAAAATTACTATTAGTACAACACTTAAAAAATAATTTCCTCTGCTCCATTTTTTATCACAAGGGTTTTGCTATCAGACATCTCAACCCTTCCTGTGATCCTTGCCTCAACACCCATGGAAACAGCGATGTCAATCATCTCTTTTGCAGATGCCTCATCAGTAAATATTTCCAGACGCGTGCCCATATTAAACACCTGATACATTTCCCTGTTATCTGCGCCGGATGATTGCTGAATAAGCTGAAATACTGCAGGGGCAGGAAACAGATTGTCTTTTATCACCTTCATCGGACCCGGAAGGTATTTCATGCATTTTGTTTGTCCGCCTCCGCTGCAATGTATCATTCCGTGTACAGCATCAAAATGCTGATCTAATATTGCTTTGACAATCGGCGCGTAAGTTCTTGTTGGAGAGAGTAATAGTTGTCCGATCGTCAATTCAGAATTGTTCGAATTATTTTCAGACAAACGTCCATTCTCTCCTATTTGAACAGTATCTGTCAATTCGTTCTTCCCAATATAAACGACTTCTTTATTGAGCGTTCCTTCAAAACTTTCCGGATATTTTATGGCATAGTCGTGATGAAGCAAATCATGACGGGCGCTGGTGAGACCATTACTTCCGATTCCACTGTTGTAGAATGTTTCATAACCGGACTTGCCGAATGATGCAAATCCTACGATTACATCTCCAGGTTTAATTTCCTCATTGGAAATCACCTTGTTTTTGGGCCAACGTGCTGTGAGAGTACCATTTACTGCGATGGTACGTACGAGGTCGCCCACATCGGCCGTTTCTCCTCCCAGGTAATGAATATTGATTCCCCATTTGCGGAGTTCCTCAAACAACTCGGAAGAACCTTCAATGATTTGTTGTAGTACTTCACCGGGAATACGAGATTTATTACGGTCAACCGTACTCGAAAACAACATCTGATCACAAATACCTACACACAACAGATCGTCGAGGTTCATGATAATTGCATCCTGTGCAATCCCCTTCCACACCGATATATCTCCTGTTTCTTTCCAATAGAGATAAGCCAAGATACTTTTCGTACCCGCCCCATCGGCATGGGTTACATTCACCCAGTTTTCATCTCCGCCGAGAAAATCGGGATAAAGCTTGCAAAAAGCATGGGGATACAAACCCTGGTCGAGATGGCGGATGGCATTGTGCACTTCTTCCTTTTGGGCAGATACGCCCCTTTGAGAGTATAGTGAATTCATATGTATATTAGATGATGATTTTAATGGTCATATGTAATGCCCTTTTATTCTCATCGCCGTTGATATCAGCCAACCGTTATGGGCATTTCATATAGAAAGAAGCAAAACTAAGGCATCTGTTCACCGCAACAAAATGATTAGCTTTGCAGCCGATTTTACATGAAAGTTTTTCGCAATATCGACACCCTGCCGGCATTCCGGAATGCTGTACTCACCATCGGCACTTTCGACGGAGTGCACCTTGGTCACCGTCAAATCATCAGTCAGCTTATAGAAGAAAGCACTGCATGCGGAGGCGAATCAGTGCTGATCACTTTTTATCCTCACCCGCGTCACATCGTACAACCGGATCAAACACTTGAAGAGCTAACGACCCTTGAGGAGAGAATACTGCTGCTTTCTTCTTACGGCTTACAAAACCTGGTCGTCGTTCCTTTTACGCATGACTTTGCCGACCTTTCTGCCGAGGCTTATGTGCGCGACTTCCTGGTTGCAAAATTCAACCCACATGCAATCATCATCGGTTATGACCACAAGTTTGGCAACAAGCGTGAGGGAGATTTCCATTTGCTGGAGAAACTATCTGAGCAGTATGGATATCGTGTAAAAGAAATTAGTGAAAAACTAATCAAGGATGCCATCATCAGCTCTACACGTATCAGAAGAGCACTTCAAAGCGGGCAAATTGAAGAAGCAAATGAATTGCTCGGGCATCCCTATTTTTTTTCAGGAAGAGTCATACCCGGAAATCAGCTTGGCCGAACGATTGGATATCCTACTGCAAATCTGCAGATTGCGGAGAAAGGAAAACTATTGCCTGCAAACGGCGTGTATGCCATTACAGCACAGCTTGAAGGCAGCAGTGAATTACATAAAGGCATGATGAATATTGGAACAAGGCCAACAGTGGACGGAAGTTTCAGGCTGTCTGAAGTGAATCTCTTCGACTTCAACCAGGACATTTACGGCCGCCATCTCACAGTGTGGATTCATCATTTTCTGAGAGAAGAAAAAAAATTTTCAGGACTTGATGCGTTGAAACAACAATTAAAATCCGACCAGGAACAATCAATCAAACTACTCGAATCAAAATAGCAAACAAGTATGTTCCCTTCTATCAATCCTACTACAACCAATGCATGGACAACTCTGTCAACACATGCAGAAAAAATGAAAAAAGTACAGATGCGTGATTTATTCAAAAATGATTCGCATCGTTTTTCAAAGTTCAGCAGTTGCTCGAAAGATCTCGTATTCGACTACTCAAAAAACATCATTACTGAAGAAACGATCAGTCTGTTACTTAAACTGGCTGAAGAATGCAAATTGCAAGATGCAATCAAAGCTATGTTTTCCGGAGAAAAAATTAACGCAACAGAAAACCGTTCTGTGTTACATACAGCCTTGCGCAATTTCTCAGGGAAATCTGTTTTAGTGGATGGAGAAGATGTGATGCCGGGAATCACACGTGTACTTCAACAGATGAAAGAATTCTGTAACGAAGTACATGACGGAACAAGAACAGGATATACCGATAAAAAAATCCGCTACATCGTCAATATTGGAATCGGAGGAAGTGATTTAGGTCCGGTGATGATTACGGAAGCACTTAAACCTTATTGGGCAGAAGGGATCGAAACATTTTTCGTGAGTAATGTAGATGGTACGCATATTACAGAAACACTGAAAAAAGTAAATCCCGAAGAAACTCTATTTCTCATTGCTTCCAAAACTTTTACGACGCAGGAAACGATGACCAATGCGCATACTGCCCGCAGCTGGTTTCTTGAGCACGCGAGAGAAGAAGCTCATATAGCAAAACATTTTGTTGCCTTATCTACCAATGAAAAAGAAGTGGTTGCTTTTGGTATTGACAAAGCCAACATGTTTGAATTCTGGGATTGGGTTGGCGGAAGATATTCACTTTGGAGTGCCATCGGTTTATCAATTGCGCTGACAATCGGTTATAAAAACTTTGAAGAATTATTACAGGGTGCATTTCATGCAGATGAGCATTTACAAAAAGAGCCCCTTGATAAAAACATACCGGTATTAATGGCATTGATCGGTATCTGGTATACCAATTTCTTTGGAGCCACCACCGAAGCCGTATTGCCTTATGATCAATATTTGCATCGCTTTGCTGCATACCTGCAACAAGGAAACATGGAGAGCAACGGCAAGTATGTGGATCGCAACGGACAGAATGTAAATTATGCAACAGGTCCGATCATCTGGGGAGAGCCAGGCACAAATGGACAGCATTCATTTTATCAGCTTATTCATCAAGGTAAACATCTCATTCCTTGTGATTTCATTGCACCGGCCATTAGCCACAATCCTTCAGGTGATCACCATGAAAAGCTGATGAGTAATTTCTTTGCACAGACAGAAGCGCTGATGAATGGAAAAACCAAAGAAGAGTTGGAAGCG